>NZ_RAWR01000200.1:0-19733 GCF_003986945.1 Corallococcus sp. AB018
CCGCCCCCCTCCAACCCCCCGTGATTCGTCGCGTTCGCATCCGGCGCTCCGGGGCAGGCCTCATGGCCCCCCACGATAACGCCCGGCCCGCGCCTGCATAGCGGTGCATGCGGCGCGGAGTCCGCTCCTCCCCGAAGCGCCCGGCAGGGGAGCGACCGCGCGGTCACTGCTTCCCGGCGGACACGTCCAGGACGGTGGGCAGGTCCTGCACGGTGAGCGTGGCGACGCCCATGTTCGCCGTGAGGCCCGACGGCTGGACGCAGGCCGCCAGCGTGGTGAGCGTGGGCACGGCGGTGACCAGGCGCACGCCGTGGCCCGCGTGACGCCCGGTGCTGATGGTCCCCTCGGACGTGAAGACCTGCATTGCGCCATCCGCACGAACCTCCACTCGGTCCAACCGCACGGAGGACTTCTCCCCGTTGGACCATGTCACCGTAGCGATAGAGGCCCCTCCCGCGTTGCCGATGCACGTCGCGCGCTTCAAATGCAGGGTCTCCATCCCCACGGCCGTCATCACCACGCCGTCGTTGACGGGGCAGCCGCTGAACTGGAGTGACTCTCGCTGCACGGAGCTCCGGGGCGTGGTGAGCAGCAGTCCGGGACGGTAGGCCTGCTGGAGCGCCCCCGAGCACACCACCACCGGCGAATCCTCCAGCGTCCGCGCCGCCTCCGTCATCGACGCCGGCAGCTCCGCCTGCGCCAGCGCCTCCTCGCCCCACACCGCGTCATCCGCCGGGTCCGCGTCCCCTTGCACAGGCGCCTCCGCCCGCACGGGAGCTTCGGCCTGCACCGGAGCCGCAGCCCGCACCGGGGCTTCGGCCTGCACCGGAGCCGCAGCCCGAGCCGGGGCCTCGGGCTCGTTGGCGCGGGCGGCTCCGGACGAGAGCATCAGCAGGCAGCCACCTCGCGCGAGGAGGTTCAGCGCGCGGCGCGGGTGGGACGACTCCAGGACCTTGAGAGAACGGAAGGAAGCGGGGCGCGACGTCATGGGGGAAGACACCTTGGGTAGGAGTCCCTGGGTCAGGGACGCCTGAAGGTGGGGAATCCCTCTCACGCACGACAGCCACCCCGAAGCGCAGGGTTTGCGCCCACCCCAACCTCTCAGGTTTTGCGCATCCGATTCACGCGGTGGACAGTGTGTCCAAAGCCTGCCCCTCTTCACCGCGCTGGCTGGCTTTCCCTGTTTCAGAATGCTACGGAATCAGGGTCCGGACCCAGGCGTGGACCCCCTTTGTCCGCCAGGGCGTCCGGGAGGAACGACAAGGCCGTGACTCCAAACGATTCGAACGGGGACGACGTGGCCGTGGGCCCTGGCTCCAGCGTCACGCGAGGGGTGTGGGCTCGGGTGCTGAAGGGCGCGGTGGAGGACGCGGTGCGCGCGTACGAGGCGATGGGGGCGGGGCAGCGCGAGCGGGTCCTGGAAGAGGCGCTGGTGGTGCCCGCCGACACGCGCACCCGGCTGGTGGAGGTGCTGCGGCAGGCGCGCGACTTCGCGGGCGCGGCGCGGCTGTTGGAAGCGGATGGAGACGACCGGGGCGCGGCGCCGCTGTACGAACAGGCGGGAGCGCCGCTGCTGGCCGCGGAGGCGTGGCTGAGGGTGGGGGAGCAGGCCCGCGCGGCGGCGGCCTTCGAGCGGGCCGGTTCGCTGGAGCAGGCGCTGTCGCTGTACCAGGCGCTGGGCGCGCGCGAGTCGCTGGCGCACCTGCTGGGTCGCATGCACCGGCCCATGGAGGCGGCGCAGGTGTTCCGGGTGTTGGGCAACTCGCACGCGGAGCTGGAGATGCTGCGCGCGGTGCCCGTGGATGACGGGCAGCGGCCGGAAGCCGTGCTGCGCATGTGTGAGCTGCTGGACGCGGAGGGCGCGACGTGGCGCGCGCTGGTGCTCCTGGCGGACGGCATCAAGCACGCGTCGGGGGCGGGGCTGCTGCTGCTCCAGGCGGAGCAGGCGCGGCTGCTCCAGCATCTGGGGCTCGCGTCGGCGCCGGAGGGCTCGGTCGCGGCGGAGAAGGCTCAGCCGGTGGTGGATGGCTATGGCTATCTGAAAGCCATTCCCATCTTCGATGGTCTGTCTTTGGAAGACATGCGCGACCTCTACCGCCTGGCCCGGCCCGTGCTGGTGCCGGCGGGGACGACGGTGCTGGAGAAGGGCGCGAAGGGGATGGGGCTGGTGGTGCTGCTGGAGGGGATGGTGAGCGTGTCCACCGGCCCGGGCCGGGACGCGCGCCAGCTCAACATGCTGGGGCCGGGCGCCTTCCTGGGGGAAATCTCCCTCATCCTGGATGGCCCGGTGTCCGCGCACGTGCGCGCGCACACGGTGGTGCGCGCCCTGCGCGTCACGCGGACGGACTTCCAATACTTCCTGGAGACGCACGAGGCCGCGGCCCTGCGCATCTACCGCCTCTTCACGCAGAGCCTGGCGGAGCGGGTGAAGGCGCTGAGCGGGTGATGCGTCCATGCGTCCCGCACCCCCGGGCACTTCAAGCCCGGGGGCGCGGTGAGGGCATCAGCGAGGCAGGGGCATGGCCGCGACCTTCTGCTCTACCAGGGCATGGAGCCGATCGGACCAGTCCGGCATCTCATCCGGTACCCCGACGACGTACATCTCGAAGCGCACCTCCTCCCGGGAACCGGGTCTGAGGGGCATCGCCCCCTGGTGCACGGCGAAGACCTGAAGCTGGTTGTGGGGCGTCGAGGCCGCGTAGGCGAGTCGCTCTCGCGTGCCCCCCGGCCCTTCGAGGAAGAACCGGAAGTTGTCGAGCTTGCCTCCGCCGTAATTGGGCGGCGAGCTGACCGCCAGCGTCCCGTCCTCGCCGATCCGGTACTCCCGCCCGTCCTCCTGGAGGGCGGAGCGGGCGCCGGGGACGTTGAAGAAGATGACCACCGGTCCCCGGTAGCCTTGAGGGATGAGGTGGACCTCCGGGGCTGCCCGGGTGCCGCAGGCCAGCAGGCCCAGCAACGCTGGGAGCAGGCAGAGGTGAAGCCGCTTTTGTGATGGACTCATGGCGTGTTCGCTCCCCCGGACGAGGTCATCTGATTGTTCCAATCGTCCACGGACATGAAGGACTCTTGACCCGCGGCCCTCACACCCGTGAATTCACCCTGGTCATTGGTCTGGATCTGCACCGCGAAGCTTCCCATATCCTTGCGCTTGTCTCCGCCCAGGTACTTGTAGGGACCGTTCTCCCCTCCCGGCGTGGCGAACGTGTGGAGCATGACCCGGTTGTTGGCGGAGTCACGGATGAACATCTCCGCGTTCGGGAAGGCGTCCCCCACCATGAAGCCGCGAAGCCTCAACAGGTTTCCATCCTTGAACATGTGGATGTAGCTGTGCGTGTCGATGTCCGCCGCGAACCGGTTCAAGGGCAGCGCCGCCGCCATGTCCTGGTTCATCCGGACGAAGCCATCCTCCTTGTAGGTCAGGTCCGCTTTCGTCGTGGGGCTCGCGGTGTCCTTCAGGGGCTCCGTCAACGGGTAGCCGGACAGCCGCCCGAAGACGCGGGCCACGAGGCCGTGTCCCTCGGACTCGTCGCTCCAGGCCTGTTCGAAGACCTTGGCGCCCGTCCCGGTGTCGACCGTGACGGCCAGGGTCATCTTCGCGGTGACGTCCGGCGAGGGCGTGAAGCCGCGGTTGGCGCCATCCCCTGCGTAGCCACCGCCGAGGTAGGCACCGCCGAACGTGTCGAACGGCGCGAAGGAGCGGGTGACGACCTGCACCTGCCCCGCCGACAGGGGCCGCTTCAGCTCCGTCGCCAGCGGGCTCTGCTGGGACGACCACCCGTCCGGGTCCCAGTAGAAGACGGGATTCTGCCGGACGTACTGGTAGGGGTGCAGGTCCCAGGGCGCGGCGAGGAAGCTCGCCTGGGGCGCCTTCACCGGCGGATCCGGGCTGAGCCACAGGCCCACCTCGGGCGCCATCCAGCGGTCGCCGTGGTCGCTCCATCCGGTGTCCGGATCCGTGGGCTTGTTCAGCGAATTGAGCGGCTCCGCGCGGAAGTCCGCGCTGCCCACGGACGCTCCCGTCGCCGTCTCGCGGAACGCGTCCACGGGCGTACCGAAGGGCTCGCTGCGCCGCTCCTCGAAGACCGTGCCGTCCTGCCGGGTCATCAGCACGGGCCCGGCGGCCACGCCGCTGTGGAAGTACAGCACGGACTCCACGGCGGCCAGCGCCTCCGGCACGGAGCGCGCCCGCGACAGGTCCAGCGCCGGCTCACAGGCGGACGTCGTGAGCGCCAGGACCAGGGCCCCGGTGCCCACCTTCACGAGGGGCGCGGGGCCTTCATGGCGTCGCCGCAGGGACGCGAGCGTCACCCCCATCAGCACCAGCACGCCGCCCAGCGCCACCACCGTCGTCAGGGAGCGCGCGTCGGGCAGGGCCGACAGCACGCCGGTGAGCGGACCCGCCGTGACGGTGGGCGGGGCGTAGCGCACGCGCGCCATCGTCCGGTCCCCCGCGGTCACCAGCAGCTCGCGCATCCCGTTGCGCTGGAGCACCCGCTGGGAGAAGGCGTACTGCACCTGGCCCGTGGGGTCCTGCGTCCGGATGCGCACGCCGTCGTGGCCGTAGGCATGCTCCACCACGCCGGGCTGGCCGCCCGCGGAGGGCAGCGTCACGCGCACCAGCTGATCCAGCCCGTCGTACTCCATCTGGCGCCCGCCCAGGCGCACCATGCGGCCGGCCCCGTCGTAGTCCAGGGTGGTGCCGTTGGGGCCGGCGCCGATGCTCGTGAGCTGACGCGGCCCGAAGCCCCGCTCGCCGTAGGTGTAGCTTCCCTGCAGCAGCGCCAGGGCCTGCGGGCCCGTGGACTGGCGGGACACCATGTTCTGCAGCCCGTCATAGGCATAGCTGAAGTGGAAGGTGTCGGGCCCCGCGGCGAGCGTCCCGTCGGACTGCTTCACGGCGCCCAGCAGCGCGTCCGTGAGCCGCGCGGCCGGGTCGTACGCGAAGGTCGCCGCGTGGTTGAGCCCCACGCCATCGTCGTCCGTCACCGCCACCGGCGCGCCATACGCGTTGCGCGTCAACGTCACGTCGTACAGCGCGCCGCCCGCGGGCTTGAGCGTCTGGATGCGCGACACCAGCCCCACTGCGTCACGCGCGTAGACCTGGCGCACGCCGTTGCCATAGCGCTCCTCCAGGACCAGCCCTGACGCGTCCAGCGTCAGCGCTTCCCAATACGTCCCGGCGCGCACCAGCCTGCCCGCGGCGTCGTAGCCGAAGGGGACCTCCAGCCCGTCCGTGGTCTGCGTCAGGGGCAGCCCGGAGGGGCTGTACGCGACGGTCTCCTCCGATTCGAGCGCGTCCACCGTGCGGCGCTGGAGCGACCTGCGCCCGTAGGCGTCGTAGCCGAAGTGCACCTGGCCCCGGGGCTCCTCCACCCAGGCGAGCCGCGCGGCGGTGTGGCCGGTGGACGTGCCATCCGCGCCCTCGTCGTAGTGGTAGAGGAGGGTCGTGGCGTCCTCGCCCACGGTGCGGATGAGGCGGTTGGCGTCGTCGTACGCGAACGTGCGGCCCTGGTTCGCTCCATTGGTCTGGAGGACCAGCCGGTCGCGGTCGTCGTACTCCAGCGTGCGCGCACCGACGTCCGGGTCCTGCGCGGCCACCATGCGGCCCAGGGTGTCGTAGGTGAAGGCGTGGGTGACGACGCCGTCCTGGAGGCTCATGGAGAGGATGTGGCCGGCGGCGTCGTAGTGGGCGTCCACCGACTCCAGCGTCGTGCCCACCTGCCGCTCGGTGCGGATGATGCGGCCCTGCCCGTCCACCCGGCTCAGCACCGGGGCCATCGCGGTGTCCGTGCGGGTGGACTCGAAGGCCTTGTAGCCGTGCGTGCGCAGCCCGCCGTTGGGCAGCCACTGGCTCACCAGCCGGTTCTGGGCGTCATAGGCCAGCGTCTGGCCCACCACGCCCGCCGGGCGGGCCGTGGGCAGGGCGCCCTGGGCGTAGAACGGATCCGAGCGGAAGATGGTTCGGCCCCGGGTGTCCCGGTCGCGCCAGCCGGACACCGCCCAGCGCGCGGCCTCCAGGCGGGTGGCCGTGTAGAGCGACTGGCCCGAGCCGTCGGACACGGAGACGCTCTCGCGCCACGCGCCGTTCGCGCTCCAGCCGCCTGTCCAGCTGCCCGCGAGCGCGGAGGGGTCGCCGTCGAAGACGTAGGTGAAGGTCCTGGGGCGCGGCGCCGTCCAGTCGTAGGCGTAGCGCAGGTGGGGCGGCGCGCCGTCCACGGAGATGGCATCCGGACGGCCCAGGCTGTCGTAGCGCATCTCCGTCACCACGCCGTCCGGGCTGGTGACCCGCTGGGGCGCGCCGAGCACGTCGTCCCACGCGCTGGTCCACGTCAGCGTCCGGCCCGCTTGCGGCTCCATGGACTCCGTGAGGGGCCGCAGGTGGTGGGCGTCGTAGGTGAAGGCGCGCCACAGGCCGTTGCCGTACCGGCGCGTGGGGTTGTCCCAGGCGTCGTACTCCGTGGCGGACTGGAGCACCCAGCGCGGCTGCCCGCCGGCGAGCAGGCCGTGGGTCTCCCGCATCAGCCGGCCCGCGCGGCACTGCGTGGGGTCCGTCCAGGAGAAGACCTGGGCCGCGTCGCCGTAGAACATGCGCGCGCTCGAGCGGACCGTCCCGTCCGCCTCCATCAGCGTCTCCTCGCACACCACGTCCTGCACCATCAGCGCGTCGTCGCTGGCATAGCCGCGCTGCACGGTGCGCTCGTCGCCGGTGAGGTCCAGCCGGCCGAAGGACTTCTCCTCGATGGGGCGCACGCGCGCGTCGTAGGCGTACGTCGTCAGCGTCTCCAGCGGCGTGGTCAGTCCTTCATGGTGCTTCGTGCGCGCCTCCAGCAGCGCGGGCCTGCGCAGCAGCGGCACGTCCGGCAGTCCCTGCACGGGGCGCGATTCGTAGACGGACGTGGCCACGGCGTAGAGCGTGTGCAGCCCGTCCTCGCGGCGGACCTCCAAAGCCAGGCCCCGCAGCGAGCGGTCCATGCCCGTGCCCTCGTGGTAGCGCGTCTCTTCGTACAGCGTGTCCGCCGGGCCGCTGCCCACGGTGCGCACGCCGCCCACGAGGAAGCCGCCGAAGCGGCGCTCCGTGGCGTCCCAGAAGCCGTCGCGCACGGTGTACTCCACCACGCGCGCGGGCCCGCCGACGCCGGGGTTCACGGTCATGCGCACCGGCACCGGGATGGAGGTGGGAAAGCGCCGCGTCCACGCCTGGGGCGTGCCGTCCGCCGCCGCCGCCAGCGCCGCGCTGGCCTGGTACTGGAGGGCCACCGTCTTGCCCAGCCCGTTGTCGATGCCCACCAGCATGCCCGCCGTCGTCGGGCCCGCCAGGTCGAGCGCCCACATGCCGTCAGGGCCGCTCCACACCACGTCCTCGCTGCCGTTGCCGTTGAGGTCCGCGAGCGCCACCACCGTGGAGGCGCCGTCCACGCCCGGGGGCACCAGCTGCGTGGGCGCGGTCTCCGTGCCTCCGCCCGCCTTGCCCCGGTACCAGCTCACGTACCCGTTGCGCACGTACACCAGGTCCATCAGGCCGTCGCGGTTGAGGTCCGCCAGCTTCACGTTGGCCTGCGTGGTGCCCTCTCCCCATGGGTAGTTCTGGAGCGGCCCCGCGACGAAGGTGCCGTCGCCCTTGCCCAGGTACACCTTGAACCAGTGGGTGCTGAGCTGGACGACGTCCGCCAGCCCGTCGCCGTTCACGTCGTGGAAGCGCGTGTTCGCGCCAGGGAGCAGCGACACGCCGTCCACGGGAGGCTTCTGCACGGAGGCGGCGAGGCCCGTGGCGCGGTTCCAGCGGACGGACATCGACTCGCTGCCCGTGCGCACCACGTCCACGCGGCCGTCGCCGTTGAGGTCCGCGAAGAAGGTGGTGTCGTTGTAGATCGGCATCCCGTCCGTGCCGGTCCACTTCGTGGCGGTGGTGCCCAGGGACTCGCCCTGCAGCCGGTTGATTTGCCACGCCTCGGAGAAGTTGCGCACCAGCTCCGGCCGGGCGTCACCGTCCACGTCGAGGAAGCGCGAGCTGGAGAGCTGCGCGCCCGATGCCCCGCTCAGCACCCGCGCGGCGGCGAAGCCGGTGCCCGTGCCCTTGCGCCACTGGTGGCCGGAACTCGTCAGGCGCACCAGGTCCGTCAGGCCGTCGCCGTCCACGTCCATCAGGGCGGTGCCCGTGTTGGACAGGAGCCAGCCGCCCGCGGGCTCCACCCGCGCCGTGGCCGCTGCTTGCGGCGTCGCGTAGGTGAGCGTCAGCGTGGGCAGCGCCCCCACGCGCCCGCGGCCCAGGTGTGTCACCGTCTTGAGCCGGCTGAGGGCCAGCGTGTCGTCGTAGCCCAGCACGTACGCGCGCAGCAGCTCCCCGAAGGAGTGCACCCGCACCTCCGTCAGCCGCCAGGCCGTCTCCACCTTGAAACCCGTGCGGTAGCTCACCGTGGGGTCGGGCCGCGCTCCGTACACGAACTCCGCGCGGAAGGCCGCGTTGGGCCCCCAGCGTACGTCCGCCAGGTATTGCTGGCCGTTGTGCTGCGTGTAGCTGAAGGCGGTGGTCTGCCCATTTGGGTGCAGCACCTCCTCCACGTGCCAGGCCGCCACCCGCGCGCCGTCCGCCTGCCGGCCCGCGGCGCTGACGCCCATGCGGTAGCGCACACCGCCGTTCTCGGTGATGACGTAGCCCGTGCCGTCGCGCTCCACCTTCACGGAGTGGCCCTGGCCCTCCACGCGCCAGGTGCCGTCCGGCAGCGCCACCAGCCGTCCGCCGCCCACGCCCACGAGCTCCAGCTCATCCGCGCTCGTGTAGGCCGGCACGCCCAGCCGCACCGAGCGGCGCAACACCACCTGCGGCATCGTCCAGCCCACGCCCAGCGGACCGTTGCCCAGGTCACCGGAGTAGGTGAGCGACAGCTTCGGGCCGAAGCCCGCGATGCCCGCCGGCAGGTCCAGCGGCACTCCGTAGCCCACCTGGCCGCTGAAGACATTCACGCTGGCGGAGTCCGCCAGGCCTCGCACGCTGCCCGGTCCATCCGGCAGCCTCACGGTCTGCGCATTCACGGAGCCCGGCGCGGGCTCCCCCGCGGCTTGCGCCTGCGTGCCCAGGAGCGCGCAGACCACCGCCATCCATCTGGTTCGGAGAAACACCTGACCCTCGAATTCGTGGCAAGAAAGAGTGGAATGACAATCGAGCGCGCACCTCGACCCGGAGCGGGTCGTTCGGCGCGCGCTCAGGAAGGGACAGGACCCGGAGGCGCTTCCCGGGTCCTGTCATCGGCCTTGGCTGTGAGGCCTTGTGGCTATTCGTAGACGTGGCTGGTCGCGGCGGAGACCTGCTCGAAGCGCAGGTACACGTCCGTGACGCCATCCATGGGGAAGCCCGTGGACACGCCTCCCGCGGTCATCAGGTCCACCCAGGGGAAGATGACCTCGTATTCACCGTAGAGCCCCCGGCCCTTCCACTCCGTGGACGGAGCGCCGGAGGGGTTCTGCTGGAACCCGAGCACCGTCTGGCCGGTGTTGGCGCTCACGCTCGCCAGGGTGAAGGTGGTCTCCTCGCCCGGCTTCGCGGTGCCCGTGTAGCCGCCGCTGCGCAGCGAGGGGCGCAGGGCGCGGGTCTGGAAGCCCTTGTGGTCCGGGTCGCAGCTGTGGCTGCTGAAGGTGTTGCGCTTGCGCAGCACCAGCGGCGCGAGGCCGTGGCCGTTCAGCCACGTCTCCACCCGGTCATCGCCCACCAGGTGCGCGTGCACCGTCCACACCTTCTCGCCGCAGCGGATGGAGTTGGGACCCAGGCTGTCCTGGAGGTAGAAGCGCAGGCCCTGGCCCAGGTAGCGGCCGTTGTCGTCGTACACCGCGTTCTCCGGCGACAGCAGCCGGCGGGTGAAGCGCTCCTGCTTCGTCAGGCTGCGCTCGCCCGGCGTGGCGGCGACGAGGTCCTCCAGCTTCAACACGTTGCCGCGCAGCTGCACGACGAAGGCCTGGCCCTCCACGTCCCGGCCATGCACGGTCTTGTCCAGGGCCGCGTACGCGTTCGCGTTGAGCGCGCTCTGCAACTGCAGCGGCCCCTTCGCCGCCAGCACCGCGCTGGTGGCCGGCAGGCTCTGCTGCTTCTCGTACTCCAGCGCGCGAGCGAAGAGGTACGACAGCCGCTTCGCCGTGGCGAAGGACTCCCGGGCCCGCGTCAGCCGCTCGTGCAGCCAGAAGTCGTGCGAGAAGAGCGGCACCTGGCGGGCCTCCTCCTGCGCCACCACCTGCTGACCCTCCAGCAGGAGCTGACGCACGCGGCCCTCCATGTTCTCCAACTGGAGCAGCGCGCTGTCCACGTCGGTGCCCACGCGGTCGATCTGCATGGCCGCGGTGCTGATGCCCACCATGTACGTGCGGGCCTCCGCGTAGCACTGGTTCACGTTCGTCTGGAGGGCCAGCGCCTCCACCGCCAGCTTGTGCTGCAGGTCGAGCTGCTGGATGCGCGCGTTCAGGACGATGGACTCGTCCTTGTAGCGGTTCTCCGCGCTGGAGCTGAGCAGCTTCACCGCGCCCCAGGCGATGCCCACGTAGGTGCCGGACGCGAAGGCGCTGATGATGGACTCGCCCTTGTTGTTGACGTCGCTGATGTTGTTCACCTTGCGGTCGACGCTGACCTTCGCCTCCAGCAGGCCGGTCATCTCCGCCTCGTAGCTGGCGCTGAGGGCGATCTGCTTCTGGGTGTCCGTCTCCAGCGTGAGGCAGCGCTCCTGGGCGATGCGCAGCCGCTCCTGGGCGTCCGTCCACTGCGCCTGCGCCACCTGGAGGCCCTGGTTCGCGCCGACGATGGACAGCATCGCGTTGCCCATGTCCCCCCGGTAGCAGCTGCTCTCCAGCTTCAGCCCCAGGCTGGAGGGCGTGGGCAGCTGGCTGCCCTGGGTGCCCAGCTCCTGGAGGCACGCGGCCCGGGCCGCGGCGAACTCGCCGGAGGCGATCTCATTCGTGGGCAGGGGCTGGCCGTACAGCCGGGACACGGGCAGCGTCGTGCTCCCCCACGTCACGGTGCCGGAGCCGGGCATCACGTCGACGGTGGTGTAGTGCTCCACCAGCGCGCGCACCGCCGCGTCCGTGTAGACGGAGGTGGAGGGCACCAGGCGCTTCCACGTGCACAGCGCGAAGCGGGCGTGCTCGGCCCGCACCGCGGCGTACACCTGCGCGGGGGGCGTCTGGCACTCCGGCTTGACGAAGCACGCCTCGGGGCGCAGCGGCTGGGCGGTCTTCGACGGGTCGAAGAGGTCCAGCGCGTCCGCCGCGTTGACGTTGGTCAGCCCGCACATCTGGACGATGGGCGCGCCGTACTGCCGCTTGAGCTCCAGCATCCGCTGCTGTTTCGCGGCGTCCTGGTAGGCCTCCTGGACCTCGCCGTTGCGCAGGGACACCCAGGAACTCTCCGCGGCCTGCTTGTCGCCGACGGCGGTGTTCACCGCGGACGTGGCGTTGGCGTGCAGGTACGAGGAGCTTCCGAAGTAGCGCTCGATGGGGCCCGTCAGCGTGGCGCCGAAGAGCAGGGGCACCTCGTCGTCGGGCATGCCGTAGGGGCGGCAGTCGTTGATGGCGCGCAGCTTCTCGTAGGACTGGCGGCGCACGGCCTCCAGCTCCGCCTGTGCGTCGCGCCAGCGCTTGTCCCAGGGCAGCTCCGTCAGCCCCTGCGCGGTGGTGCACGAGTCCTTCTCGCGGGCGTAGGCGGAGCGGGCCAACGTCTCCAGCATCACCGCGTAGCGCATGGTGCGGCCGAAGCGGGTGATGGCCTGGTCGCGCGGGGTGCCGGACGCCACGGGGGCGCAGGTGGCCAGCGTGGTGCGCTCCACGTCCTCCAGGTGCGTGTTGAGCAGGCGCAGGTGCGCCGTCAGGCCCTCCAGGATGGACGCGGGCAGGCCCACCGGCTGGTCGTGGTGCGGCTGCGAGCCGGGCATGGGCGCCAGGTCCGCGGACGGCGTGTCATAGAGCGTGCGCCGGTCCACGGCCTCGGAGAGGTGGCCGGTGTCGGCGACGAAGTCCCACACCGCCAGCCGGGTCCCGGACGGACCGGACACGGCCTGGGTGAACGGAGGACGCAGCACGGTGTGCTCGTACGCGAGCGTGCTCTGCGCCGGCACGAGGTACGTCTTGGCCGGGGAGAACAGGCTCATGGTGGCGCCCTGGTCCAGGACCGCGAATGCCACGCCCTGGGTGCCGGTGGGGAAGGGCAGCGTCCAGGTGAAGAAGCGGGTGCCGCTGGGCGTGTTGCGGCGAGCCGCCTGGACGGTGACCTCCAGACCGCCGGTCTTCTGGAGGCACGACACCTGGAGGGAACGGGGCCCCGTGGGGGACTCGTCCAGGAGGAACGACGCGGACGCCAGGTTCACGGACGACGAGGTGCTGGTGCAGCGCGCCGCCAGGTCCGGGGTGTGGAAGAAGAAGGTGGAGCGGCTGCGCTGCCAGCGGGCGCCGGTGCCCCGGTCCTGCACGGACTGGTTGGTGGCCCAGGTCCACGACGCCAGGGGCGCGGGGGGCAGGCGGTAGTCGGGGTTGAGAATGCTGCAGGTGCGCGCCGCGTCGTTGCCGGGCATCAGGTTGGCGTAGGTGCCGTCCAGGAGCAGGTCCCAGCCCTTCTCGAAGCGGTCCAGCACGGCGGGCGTGGACTCCCAGTCGGAAGGGGCGGGCTCGTTGAGGAAGTCCGACAGCTCCCGCTGCTGCACCAGCTGCTGGGCGAGGTAGCCGTGGGTGGAGACCCACTGCTGGAACAGGCGCCCCGCCAGCCGCTGGTCGCGGCTGTTGCCGTCGCGCGCGCTCAGGTTCAGCGCGCCGTAGAAGCGCGCCAGGTTGAAGCAGCGGCCCGGCGTGATGCGGCTCGCCGTGGACACGGTGGCGCGCTGGGTCTTGATGGCGTAGCGCGCGCCGTAGCGCTGGGCGAACCAGTCAGAGGTGCCCAGGCCCGGGCCGTTGACCGCGGGCCGCTTCAGGTCCTCCAGGCACTCGGAGAGCATCTCCAGGTCGGTCATCCGGTCCAGGTTCTTCAGGCCGTTGACGTCCGGGTAGCGGTCCCACGTGTTGCCCAGCTCGGCGACGTAGGGCATGCCGCCGTTCTGGCAGCGCAGGTCCCCGGAGCGCGCCAGCACGAAGGGCAGGCCCGCGTCCGCCGTGGCGAAGGCCGGGAAGCCGGCGACCTCCAGCGGCGCGGCGCTGGTGGCCTGGTTGCAGAGCAGGCCCCGGGCGAGCTGCGACGTGGACAGCGGCGTGCCGTTCGCCGCCGAGGCGTTCATGAAGTCGGTGAGCCGGGTCTGGGCCTCGGAGTCCCAGCTCGCGCGCTCCTCGCTGACGACGGTGTTGAGCGGACGGCCGTCGGAGGCGACGGGGGCGCCGCTCCAGGCGCGCACGCCGGGGACGCAGACGCCCAGGTCGGGCTCGCAGACGGAGCCCGTCGCGCAGGGCGTCGCCGGGCAGGCGGTCAGCGGCAGGTCATCCACCCCCGCGTCGGTGTCCACGCGCAGGCGCGACAGCCGGTACGTCGCCTGGACACCCCAGGCGCTGCTGATGGGCCGGGGCAGGCGCACCGTGAAGGTGCCCACCAGCGTGCTGTTGCTGGCGCCGGTGCCGTCGTAGGTGCCCTCCACGTCCACCGTCACGGCATCCGCGGTGTTGGAGCCGTTGCCAGCGGGCAGCCACTCCTCGCCGTGGTGCGACTGGGAGGTGGACAGGCGCAGCTTGCCGGAGGGCGAGAGGGTGCGCGACTCGTCGAACAGCATGAGGTACGCGCCGTTGGCGAAGGCGCGCACCGGCAGGACGAGCGGCTCCGTGCCCGCGTCGCTGGACGGGTCGAGCGTCAGCGTCACGTTGCCGAAGAAGGGCCGCACACCGCCCACGCCCGGGGCCGCGTCCGCGCGGTCGAGGTCCACGCGGGTGCGCTGGGGCGTGGCGCCCTGCGCCTCCAGGGTGACGTACCAGCGGCGCTCGGTGCTGTCCTGCCGCGGGCGCACGTCCATGCGCACCGTGGCGCGCTGGCCGGTGCCGAAGGCGCTGAACGCCCAGGTGTTCACGAGGCAGTCGCTGGAGAACACGGTCGCGGGGGTCTCCCCTACGTCGCAGGCCACCTCCATGCCGGGGCCGGCGACCAGGCGCACCGGCGTGGAGGTCACCCGCGCCGCCTCCGTCGGGTTCAGCGCCGCGAGCCCCACCACCAGGCGCCGGGCGGCGAAGGGCTGGCCCGCCGCGGGCGTGGTGACGGAGAGGGCGGCCGGCGCGACGTCCACGCGGGGCAGCGTGCCGGACAGGACGAGCGGGTTGCCGCCGCCCTCGGTCACGCACTGACCGGAGCAATCACACACCTTGCCGGTGCCGCAGGCGGTGCCCGCAGGACCGCCCTCCAGACACGTCCAGTCGCACTGGTGCGTGCTCTCGTTGCAGAACGCGCCCTGCGGGCACTGTTCGTCGAAGGTGCAGTCCCGGGCGCCCAGGGGCGTCTTCAGGGACTGGAGCAGCGGGTTGTCGCGGTCGTAGCAGGACTCCTCCAGGGCCTGCCGTTGGATGACCGCGAACTCCTCGGCGGGTTGGGGTGATGAGGGAACTTCGGGTGAGCCGCAGGCGGTCGCCAGGACGAGTCCCAGCGAGCCGACGGCGAGATGTCTTGAAAAGGGACGCACTCCAGTGGACTCCAGGAAATGGGTGGACCCGGGGCCATCCCCTCCCCGGCCGGAAGGGGTGGTCCAAGGTTGGGTGATGGGTGGTGGGGAATCGCGGCGGGGCCTGGTGGGCCCGCGCTGCTCCCCCGCCAACGGGGTGGCGGGGAAGTTCAGAAGGACGGACGAGGCATCAAGACCGCGGGCTTCAGGGGACGTACAGCTCCGTGGTGGAGACGGGGCCGTCGAAGTCCGAGCCGCCCATGACGAGCACCTGGCCGTCCTGGAGGAGCACGCCCTCCGCCGCGTAGCGCAGGGTGCCCAGGGGTGTGGTGCGCGTCCAGCGCCCCAGCGCCGACTCGTAGACCTCCACCGAGTCGAGGTATGCGTCCACGCCGTAGCCCGTGTTGACGCCGTAGCCGCCCGCGACCATCACGTCGCCATTCGCCAGCTTGATGGCGGCGTGGTCCGTCCGCCAGGAGGTGAGGGTGGGGGCCGCGCTCCAGGTGTTGGTGGCCGGGTCGTACAGCTCCGCGGTGTTGAGCGGGTACTCGGCCGTGCCGCCCGCGATGAGCACCTTGCCATTCGGCAGCACGGTGGCGCTGGCGCCCTCCCGGGCCTGGGCGAGGGTCCCCGCGGAGGACCAGGTGCCGGTCGCGGGGTCGAACAGCTCCGCGGTGCCGAGGGTCACGTTGCCGTCGTAGCCGCCCACGATGAGCACCTTGCCGTTGGGCAGCAGCGCGGGGGTGGTGTGGATGCGCGCGGAGGCCATGCTGCCCGTGGACGTCCAGGTGCCCGGGGTGGGGTCGTAGAGTTCCGCGGAGGCGGTGTAGCCCAGGCCCGTGTCCCCGCCCGCGACGAGCACCTTGCCGTTGGCGAGCTTCACGGAGACAGGCTGCAGCCGGGGCTGGTTCATGCCGCCGGTGGAGGTCCAGGTGGCGGTCGTGGGGTTGAACAGCTCCGAGGAGGAGCGGTAGGCGTCGTTTCCGTAGCCGCCCGTCACCAGCACCTTGCCGCTGGAGAGCAAAGTGGCGGCGTGGAACTGGCGGGACATCGCCATGGCGCCGGTGGCGCTCCAGGCACCGGTGGTGGGGTCACGCAGGTCGGCGGAGGCGACCTCGGTGGTGCCGTTGAAGCCGCCCGTGGTGAGGACCTTGCCGTTGCCCAGCAGCGTGCCGGTGAGCCCGAAGCGCGCGGTGGCCATGTTGCCCGCGGGCTTCCAGTAGGGGAGGACCACGCGCTCGGCCTGGGCGATGTACACCGTCTTCGAGGTGGCCGAGTCATAGCGCTGTCCTCCCGCGATGAGGACGCGCCCCGAGGCCAGCGTGGTCGTGGTCGAGCCGTAGCGGAGGTTCGCCAGGGTGCCCACCGTGCTCCAGGCTCCGGTCGTGGGGTCGTAAAGCTCCACGGTCCCTGCGTTGGCCGCCCAGGTCTTGCCCGCGATCACCACCTTCCCCGAGGGCAGGGCATCCATCACATTGCCCGAGTGGCCCTCGGCCATGCTGCCCGTGTTTGACCAGGTGCCCGTCGAGGGGTCGTAGAGCTCCGCGGTCACGGTCGGCGGGCTCACGTCGATAAACCCACTGGCGGAATAGCCACCCGCCACCAGGACCTTGCCCGAGGGGAGCAACGTGGCGCTGTGCTCGGTTCGCCCTGGAGTGAGAAAGATCGGGTCACTTGCCATGAGACCCGTGAGGGTCCATGTCCCCGTCGCTGGATCGTAGAGTTCCGCAGTCGAGAGAGACCGGAGGGTAGGCCAGACAGTGCTGAAGCCCATGCCGCCTACGGCAAGGATCTTGCCATTCTTCAGCAAGGTCAAAGAGTGATTGCTGCGGCCGTCCCTCATGTCGCCCGTCGTGGACCAGGTGCCTGTCGATGGGTCATAGAGCGCGGAGAAGGCCGTGTGGATTTGGTCCTCGGTCGAGCCTCCCGTGACAAGCACCTTGCCGTTGCCCAGCAGGACTGCTCGATGGCTCTCCCTACGGAGCCCTGGGAGGTTTGCCGTGGCGGTCCACGTCCCCGTGGCGGGATCGTAGAGTTCCGCGGTCGCGGCGGTCCCGCTGTTGCCTCCCACGACCAGAACCTTGCCATTGCCAAGCCGGGTGGCCGTGTGCCGCCACCGCTGCGTGGTCATTGAGCCCGATGGGGTCCAGTTCCCCGTCGCCGGGTCGTACAATTCAGACACCTGGAGCAATTCAGGCGTCTGGCCGTAATTATATCCACCTGCGACGAGCACCTTGCCGTTCAGGAGCAGGGTCGCCGTGTGGCCCTCGCGGGGGGTGATCATCGAGCCCGTGGTCTCCATGCCGGAGACGATGTCATCGCTGCGTGCGGCGAGGTGCGGAGCCGTGCTTCCGGCCGCGGTGGGATCGCATCCCGAGGACAAGAGCATCAGGCCCGAAAGCAGCCAGGGCAGGGGGGACTTCAAGGACATGGATTCTCCGACTGGGTTCAGGTGAACAGGGAATGCCTGGGTTTACACAGTCGGTTGCAAAGGGATTGCCAGGGGGCCGCATCCCGCGCTGTGACAGGAATTCCCTGGCGTCCTCTTCACGCAGACATCCGAGGGCGGAGACGGGCGTCCGGGACCGTGGACGGACGCCGGCCGCGGCGCCAATCGGCGCCACAATGAAAGCTCTCAACCTTTGGGCTGCTGGTATCCGACCTGTCCCTGCATCTGGCAGGCCCAGGTCGGTTCGCACTCTCCAGTTCTTCACTCCCGGTCTTTCCGGACGGGTGCGCGCGACCCGCGCCTGCGCTACATGGGCCGCATGGCGGACCTCTTACCTGCGGCGTCCCTCAAGTCCCGGGCGGCGGCCCTCGCCGCCGAGGGGAAGCTGGAAGCGGCCCTGGCCGGCTACCAGGACGCCCTGCGCGCGGAGCCGGAGGACGCGGAGGTCCACCAGCGCGTCGCGGAGCTGCTCGAGTGGCTGGAGCGCACCCCGGAGGCCGCCCACGCCTACGACGACGCGGCGCTCGCCTGGACCCGCGCGGGAGGGCTCCTGCGCGCGGTGGCCGCCACGGTGCTGTCGCGAGGCCTGCGGGGCGCGCGTCCCAAGACGGTGCGCGCCCTGGCGGAGCGCTTCGCCCTGCCGCCCGGTGCGCTGGCCCCCACCTTCGCCTGGGTGCCCGACGGCAAGGACCCGGGCGTGCCCGTCCTGTCAGGCGTGGGGCGCGATGCCTTCGTGGCGCTGGTGGAGGCGCTGGAGGTGCGCGCCTTCTGGCCGGGCCAGCGCGTGGTGGAGGAGGGGCAGCCGGGCGACTCCATGTTCGCGCTGGTGGAGGGCCGCGCGGAGGTGACGCGCCGGGTGGAGGGCAACGCGCGACAGGTCGTGGCCACGCTGGGGCCGGGGGACTTCTTCGGCGAGGTGGCGCTGGTGTCCGAAGGGCCCAGGCTGGCCAGCGTGGAGGTGCCTGAGCGCTCCGTGCTGCTGGAGTTCAAGCGCTCCTCCCTGGCCCGCGTCAGCGCCGCGCACCCGGAGGTGGAGGCGGCGGTGCAGGCCTATTACCAGCGCCGGCTGGTGGACAACCTGCTGCGGACGAGCCCCCTGTTCACCAACCTGTCGCCCGCGCTGAAGCAGGCGATGTCGCGCGAGTTCGACCTGCGCGCCGTGCCCGCGGGACAGGTGCTCCTGACTCAAGGGCAGCCGGGCGATGCCTTCTACCTGCTGCTGCGCGGCCAGTGTCAGCTGTCGCTGGAGCAGCCGGGCCGCATCGTGTTGCTGCCGGAGCTGCGCGAAGGCGACGTGTTCGGTGAAATCTCCCTGCTCTTGGACAAGCCCGTGTCCGCCACGGTCCGCACGAAGACGCCGTGCGTGGTGCTGCGCCTGGAGCGCGCCGCCTTCGAGCGGCACGTCGTGAGCCAGCCCGGCCTCAAGGGCCAGCTCATGCGCATGGGCACGGAGCGCCTCCAGCAGACCGCGAAGGCGCTCTTCATCTGAAGTGAGGCGTCAGGCCTCCGCGTCCAGCTGCACGGGGTGCTCGCGCAGCCAGTCCTGCGCGCGGCGGATCCGCCCGGCGCCGGCCGCGCGGCCCTCCTTCTCCATGAGCTGCCGGTAGGGCTCCAACTGCTCCGGCGTCCACGCGGGCAGGGCCTTCAGGTCCGCGAGCGCCACCATCTCCTCCGCGCTCCGTCCCTTCGCCTCCTGCCGCGCGGTGAGCAGCGCCGCCAGCACCAGCCGCGCGGGCTCCGCCTCGAAGGCGATGGCCGCGTCGGTGAGCCACTCGCGCGTGGGCTCGTCCGCCGCCGGATCCTTCGCACCGTCGCGCATCCGCTCCAGCATCCCTTCCAGGAAGTCCGCGTCCACCGCGACCTTCACCGCGCGCAAGAGCGCGGCGATGACCTGCCGCCGGCCTTCCGGGTCCTTGGGCTGGGACTTCATCGCGCGCAGGGGCTCCCACAGCGCGACGGTGAGCCACAGCTCCTCCTCAGGGGAAAAGACGGACGGCGTGGCGGGCTCGCGCAGCTTCGCCTCCACCCGCTGCGCGCGCTCCTTCGCCTCGCGCGAGATGCGCTCCACCAGCGCGGGGTCCGCCTGCACGTGCTTCACCAGCGCGTCCAGCTCGCCGGCCTCCGCCTTGCGCAGCGCCTCCGAGGCCTCGGGCGTGAGGTCCTCCTGCTCCATGCCCGCGATCAGGGACTCGTACTTGCGCACCACCTCCGCGTGCTTCTGGCTCCACTCGCGGAACTGCACGTCGAAGACGACGTCCAGCACGGGGTTGTCCTCCGGCCGCACCTTGCCCGTCTTCTTCGCCGCAGTGGCCAGCAGCGCGCCCACGCACAGCGCGCGCCGCTCCTCCGGCGTGCGTCCACTCTTCGTCACCTGCGCGAGCAGCCCCGCGCCCAGCTTCTCCTGGAAGCCGCGCGTGCCCAGCTCCCGCACCACGCCCACGCGCAGGCTGTTGCGCGCCTCCATCGCGTCCAGGCCCTCCTGCGCGGCCAGCTTCGCGAGCGCCTGGCCCACGTGGTCGCTGAAGGCCTTGTCGTCGTAGCGAAGCCCCGGCTGGGGCCCCGCGGCCTGGAGCAGCACGCCCAGGTGCTCCAGCGCCTGCGACAGACGGGACACGTCCGCGTCGCCCAGGAGCGCCATGGCGCCCTCCAGGTCCTGCTTCAGCGGGTGGGCGGGGGCGGTGGTGGGAGGCGGC
>NZ_RAWR01000201.1:0-19651 GCF_003986945.1 Corallococcus sp. AB018
GGATGCGGGGACGGGCCGCGCGGGGGCGGCTCCAGCGGGAGCAGGCGCGGATCCATCGCGGGGGGCTCGGGTTCCACGGCCTGCTCGCGCGCGAGCACCACCACGTCCTGGATGGCGGGGTGCTGGCGGAGCGCTGCTTCAATCTCGCCCAGCTCCACGCGGACGCCGCGGATCTTCACCTGGTGGTCGCCGCGCCCCAGGAACTCCAGCTCGCCGTCCGGCAGCTGTCGGGCCAGGTCGCCGGTGCGGAACAGGCGCGAGCCCGGAGGGCCGAAGGGGTCTGGCACGAAGCGCTCCGCGCTCAGGTCCGGCCGCAGGAAGTAGCCTCGCGCCAGGCCCGGTCCGCCCAGGTACACCTCGCCGGGCGCGCCCGGGGGAACGGGCTGTCCGCGCACGTCCAGCACATGCATCTTCATGTTGCCCAGCGGCTGGCCCAGCGGCACCGCCTTGCGCGCCATGCCGGGCACGCAGGTGAACCACGTGGCGTCGATGGACACCTCCGTCTGGCCGTAGAAGTTGAAGAGCGTCGCGGAGGAGTGCTCCGCCAGCCGGTCCACCAGGTCCGTCGTCAGCGCCTCGCCTCCGCAGACCACCGTGCGCAGCGCGTGGCAGTCCCCCATGCGCGGCTCCTCCAGCACCACGCGCAGCAGCGACGGCACCACGTTCATCTGCGTGACGCCGCGCCGGGCCATGAGGTCCGCGATGTAGCGGCTGTCCTGGTGCGCGCCGTCGCGCACCATCACCGAGCGAGCCCCCGCGAGCAGCGCGCGGAAGAACTCCCAGATGGAGGCGTCGAAGCCGAACGAGGCCACCTGGAGGACCCGGTCTTCCGGCCCGATGGGCAGCGCGTGCTGTTCCCAGAGCATCCGGTTGGCGATGCCCGCGTGGGAGATCATCACGCCCTTGGGCACGCCAGTGGAGCCGGAGGTGTGCACCACGTAGGCCAGCTGCTCCAGGTGGACGGTCCGCGCGGGAGGCGTCTGGGGCAGGCCTTCCTGTCGCCACGCGCCGGGCTCCAGGCGCGCCTCCGGCGGCACCGGCAGCTTGACCGCGAGCGAGGCGGGCGCGAGCACGTAGCGGGCGCGGCACTCCGCGACCATCAGGGCCAGCCGCTGCGTGGGGGCTCCGGCGTCCATCGGCACGAAGGCGCCGCCGGCCTTCATGACCGCGAGCATCGCCACCAGCACCTCCGTCGAGCGGGGCAGGCACAACGCCACGCGCTCCTCGGGCTCCAGGCCGGATGCGAGCAGAAGGTGCGCGAGCCGGTTGGCCCGGCGCTCCAGCTCCGCGTACGTGAGGAGGTCGTCCTCGCACTCCACCGCGATGGCCTCCGGCGTGCGCCGTGCCTGCTCCTCGAAGAGGACGTGCAGGGGGCGCGGAGACAGCGGCACCGCGGGAGGGTGGAAGGACTCCAGCGCCTGCTGGCGGCCGGCCGCGTCCAGCAGCGGCAGCGCGGAGACGTGGCGCTCCGGATCCGCCGCGATGCCCTCCAGCAGGCGCTCGTAGGCCCGCGCCAGCCGGTGGGCGGTGGAGGCGTCGAAGAGGTCCGTGTTGTATTCGAGCCAGCCCGTCAGCGCGCCCGAGGTCTCGACCAGCGTGAGGGTGAGCTCGAACTTGGCGGTGTCCGTCTCCAGGTCCAGGTTCGTCAGCGTGAGCCCCGGGAGCGCCAGCGGCTGGAGCGGCGCGTTCTGGAGGACGAACATCGTCTGGAAGAGCGGCGAGCGGCTCAGGTCCCGCTTCACGCGCAGGTCCATCACCAGCTTCTCGAAGGGGACGTCCTGGTGGGCGAAGCCGCCCAGGGCCGTCTCGCGCACGCGGCCCACCAGGTCCGTGAAGCGCGGGTCGCCGGAGAGGTTCGCGCGCAGGGGCAGCGTGTTGACGAAGAAGCCGATGAGCCCCTCGGTCTCCGCGCGGTTGCGGTTGGCGATGGGCGTGCCGACGACGAGGTCGTCCTGGCGCGTGTAGCGCTGGAGCAGCACCAGCCACGCGGCCATCAGGGTCATGAACAGCGTGGCCCCCTCCTGACGGGACAGGACGTTCAGCGCGGCGGTGACGGCCGGGGACACACCCAGGGGCAGCTGCGTGCCGCGGAAGGTCTGGGCCGGAGGACGCGGCCGGTCCGTGGGAAGGCCCAGCGCGGTGGGCGCGTCCGCCAGGTGCGCGCGCCAGTACGCGAGCTGCTCCTCCAGCACGTCGCCCTGGAGCCAGTCGCGCTGCCAGCGGGCGAAGTCGGAGTACTGCACCGTGAGCGGCGGGAGCGGCGAGGGCGCGCCCTGGAGGAAGGCCGCGTACAGCGCGGCCAGCTCGCGCACGAACACGCCGATGGACCAGCCGTCGGAGACGATGTGGTGCATCGACAGCAGCAGGATGTGCTCGGCGTCCGACAGGCGCAGCAGCTTCCAGCGGATCAACGGACCGCGCTCCAGGTCGAAGGGCGCGGCCACGTCCTCGGCGGTCAGCTCCCGCACCCGGCGCGCGGTCTCTTGCGCGTCCAGCCCGCCCAGGTCCACCACGTGCAGCGGCAGCTCGGGCGCGGGCCCCACGACCTGCACGGCCTCGCCCTCGCGGGCCTGGAAGGTCGTGCGCAGGGATTCGTGGCGCTGGACGATCTCCTGGAAGCTCTTCTCCAGGGCGCTTCTCTCCAGCGTTCCGCTGAGGCGCACGGCGAAGGGGATGCCGTAGTGGTGGCTGCCCGGCTCCAGCCGATCCAGGAACCACAGCCGCTGCTGGGCGAAGGAGGGCGGCAAGGCTCGGGGCTTCGCCGCGCGCTGCTGGATGAGGGCCCGGGCGCGGGCGCGCTTCTCCTCCAACGCGGAGGACTGCTTCTCGTCACTCATGATTCGATTTCTCCGCTTTCGAGCTCAGCGATGAGTGCGTCCAGCTCCGCCTCGGACAGCCCATCCACCCGGGGCAGCGCCTCATCTGGCGCGCGCGCCGTGAGGACGGGCTGCTTCCGGGACTCCGCCTGCCGTGAGACGACCTGCGCGAGCGCGGCCACGGTGCGCGCCTCGAAGGCGCTGCGCAGGGGCACGTCCACGCCGAAGGACTCGCGCACGCGCGAGATGACCTGGGTGGCGAGCAGCGAGTTGCCGCCCAGCTCGAAGAAGTCGTCGTGGACGCCCACCCGGGGAGCCCCGAGCAGCTCCGTCCAGATGTCCGCCAGCCGCTGCTCCGTGGCGTCGCGGGGGGCCACACCGTCCGCGCGGGGCGTGGCATCCGGCGCGGGCAGCGCGCGACGGTCCACCTTCCCGTTGAGGGTGAGCGGGAGCGCGTCCAGGAACAGGATGGCGGACGGGACCAGGGACTCCGGCAGCCGGCGGCGCAGGTGGGTCTTGAGGTCGCCTTCCGTGCACGCCTGTCCCGGCGCCACAACCGCGTGGAGCACCAGCCGCTTGTCGCCGGGCCCCTCCTCGCGGACCGTCGCGATGGCCTGCCGCACGGCGGGGTGCTCCAGCGCGAGCGACTCCACCTCTCCCAGTTCGAGGCGCAGGCCGCGCAGCTTCACCTGCGTGTCGGCGCGGCCCAGGAACTCGAGCGCCCCGTCCGGCAGGAAGCGGACCCGGTCGCCGGTGCGATAGATGCGGGCGCCGTCGCGCGCGTCGAAGGGGTGCGGCACGAAGGCGCGCGCGGTGAGCTCCGGACGGTTCAGGTAGCCGCGCGCGAGCCCCAGGCCGCCCAACCACAGCTCGCCAGGGACGCCCACGGGGACGGGTTGCTGGCGCGCGTCCAGGACGTAGGCCTGGGTGTTCGCGATGGGGCGCCCGATGGGCGGGTTCACGGCGCCCGCGGAGACGGGCCCGCTGGTGGCGACGACCGTGCACTCCGTGGGGCCGTAGTGGTTGATCAACTGGAACGGTGTGCCTTCGGGCGCGCCCCGGTGCAGCCGGTCTCCGCCGGTGAGCAGCGTCCGCAGCGCCGCGTTCGCGGGCCACGGCTGCGTGAGCACCGCCTCCGCGAGCGGCGTGGGCAGGAAGCAGCGGGTGATGCGCTCATCGGTGAGCCACGCGACGAGCCGCGAGGGCACGCCGCGCACCTCGTCCTCCACGATGTGGAGGCTGGCGCCCGCAGTGAGGGTGGGCCACAGCTCCCACACCGCGGCGTCGAACGCGGGCCCGGCGGCCTGGGTCGTGCGGTCCTCCGGCGTCAGCGCGTAGGTCCGCTGATGCCAGTCCACCAGGTGGGCCAGTCCCGCGTGCTCCAGCTCCACGCCCTTGGGGCGGCCGGTGGAGCCCGACGTGTAGATGACGTACGCCAGGTGGCGCGGGCCCGTGAGCTCCGGCGGGGCATTCGCGGGCTCCGCAGTGGCGTCGAAGCCGTCCTCCGCGAGCAGGCACCGGCAGTCCGGCGGAAGCGCCAGCGCGGCGGTGTTCCGAGAGGCCAGGAGCACCGGCGCGCGGACGTCCTCCAGGATGGACTGGAGCCGCTCCGGGGGCGCGGAAGGGTCCAACGGAACGTAGGCGCCGCCCGCCTTGAGCACGCCCAGCGCCGCTTCGACGAACGCGGTCGAGCGCTCCAGACAGAGCGCCACGGGCACGTCGGGCCCCACGCCCAGGCCGCGCAGGTGCCAGGCCAGCCGGTTCGCGCGGGCTTCGAGCTGGCCGTAGGTGAGCGCCTCACCCGCGAAGGCCACCGCGAGCGCGTCCGGCGTGCGCTGCGCCCAGGACTCGAAGCGCGCGTGCACGGGGACGTGGGACGGCGGCGCCACCGGGCGCGGGTTCCACCCGTGGAGCAGCGTGTGCCGCTCGTCCGCCGTCATCAGGGACAGGTCGCCCACGCGGCCGTCGGGATCCGCCGCGATGCTGGCCAGCAGCTCCTGGAAGTGCCCCGCGAGGCGCGCGATGGAGGCCGCGTCGAAGAGGTCCGCGTCGTATTCGAAGCGCGCGGTCAGCCCGCCGTCCTCGCCGCGCTCCAGCGAGAGGTCCAGGTCGAACTTCGCCGGAGCGGATTCGGACTCCAGGAGCGTCAGGCGCAGCCCCTGGAGAGCGCGGGAGGGCAGGGGCGCGTCCTGGTAGGAGAACGCCACCTGGAAGAGCGGCGTGCGGCCCAGGTCGCGCTCCACCGCGAGCGCTTCGACCAGCTTCTCGAAGGGCACGTCCTGGTGCTCGTGCGCCGCGAGCACGGACTCGCGCACCCGGCCCAGCAGCTGGCGGAAGGAGGGGTTGCCAGAGGCGTCCGTGCGCAGGGGCAGCGTGTTGACGAAGAAGCCGATGAGCCCTTCGGTCTCCACGCGCGTGCGGTTGGACAGCGGGCAGCCCACGACGAGGTCCTCCTGGCCCGTGTAGCGCAGCAGCAGCGTCTGGAACGCCGCCAGCAGCGTCATGAACGGCGTGGCGCCTTCGCGCCGGCCCAGCTCCGCGAGTCCACCGGCGAGCGCCGCCGGGAGATGGACCGCGTGACGGCCGCCCGCGAGTGTCCGCACCGCGGGCCGGGGCCGGTCCGTGGGCAGCTCCAGGACGCCGGGGGCGCCCGCCAGCCGCTGCTTCCAGTGCGCGAGCTGCCGCTCCAGCACGCCGTCCGCCAGCCACTCCCGCTGCCACAGCGCGAAGTCGATGTACTGGAGCGTCAGCGGCGCGAGCGCCGGAGGGACGCCCGTGGAGAACGCCGCGTACAGCGCGCCCAGCTCCCGCAGCAGCACGGCGATGGACTCGCCATCCGCGACGATGTGGTGGAGCGTCAGCAGCAGCACGTGCTCGTCAGGGCCCAGCCGCAGCAGCTGCCCGCGCAGCAGGGGGCCTTGGGCGAGCGGGAACGGAGCGCGGGCCTCATGCTTCGCGAGCCGGTGCACCTCCGCGTCGCGCGCCTCCTGGGACAGGCCGCCCAGGTCCACTTCGGGCAGTTCGAAGGGGACGTGCGCATGGACGCGCTGAACGGCGCGGCCCTGGTGCTGGGAGAAGGTGGTGCGCAGCGCCTCGTGGCGGTGGACCACTTCATCCAGGCCTCGGCGCAGCGCCGCGACATCCAGCGGACCCTGGAGGCGCACCGCCGCGGGCAGGTGGTAGCGCGCGTCGCCGGGCTCCAACTGGTCCAGGAACCACAGCCGCTCCTGCGCGTAGGACAGCGGCGCTTCCGGCGCGCGGTCCGTCCGGTGCGTCAGCGTGGGGCCTCGCGCCGGAGCGCGCACGCCCCCGTCGATGCGCGCGGCGAGCGAGGCCACCGTGGGCGCCTCGAACAGCGTGCGCAGGGGCAGCTCCACCCCGAACACCTCGCGCACTCGAGCGAGCAGCCGCGCGGCCAGCAGCGAGTGGCCGCCCATCGCGAACCAGTCCTCGTGCAGGCCCACGGCCCCGCCGAGCAGCTCCGCCCAGAGGCCCGCGAGCGACTGCTCCGTGGCGGTGCGCGGCGCCGCGTCCTCCGGGGACGTGGAGCGCTCCAGCTCGGGCGCGGGCAGGGCCTGACGGTCCACCTTGCCCGTGGGGGTCAGCGGCAGCGCGGGCAGGAGCACGAAGGCCGCGGGGCACATCACCTCCGGCAGCTCGCGGCGCACGTGCTCGCGCAGCGCGGCTCCGGTGAGCACCGCGTCCGGCGCGGCGACGACGTAGGCGACGAGGCGCTTGCCCGCGGGAGGCTCGTCGCGCACCGCGACCACGCACTGCCGCACGTCCGGGTGACGCTGGAGGACGGATTCAATCTCCCCCAGTTCGATGCGGAAGCCGCGCAGCTTCACCTGATGGTCGAGCCGGCCCAGGAACTGGAGCTCGCCCTCCGGCAACAGGCGCGCGAGGTCTCCGGTCCGGTACAGGCGCGCGCCGGGGACCGCGCTGAAGGGATCCGGCACGAAGGCACGGGCGGTGAGGTCGGGGCGGTCCAGGTAGCCCCGAGCCACGCCCGGCCCGCCGATGCACAGCTCGCCCGCGACCCCCAGCGGCTGGGGCCGCAGCTCCGCGTCGAGCACGTGCACGCGCACGCCGTCCAGCGGCCGGCCGATGGTGGGCAGGCCGGACGCCACGTCCCCGGGCTCGACCGGGGCGAAGGTGGCGGCCACGGTGCCTTCGGTGGGACCGTAGAGGTTGGTGACGCGGAAGGGAGTGCGCGTGGAGGGCCGCCGGTGCAGGCGGTCACCGCCGGTGGTCAGCTCGCGCAGCGCGAGCGACTGGGGCCACGCCTGTCCGAGCACGCCCTCCGCCAGGGCCGTGGTGAGGAAGGTGTGGGTGATGCGCTCGGCGGCGAGCCACGCGACGAGCCGCTCCGGCATGGCGCGCACGTCATCGCCGGGCAGGTGCAGGCTGGCGCCCGCGATGAGCGCGGGCCACACCTCCAGCACGGACGCGTCGAAGACCGGCGTGGACAGGTGCGTGGCCCGCGCCGAGGGCGACAGCCCGAAGGTCCGCTGGTACCAGCCCGCGAAGTGGGCCAGTCCGCCGTGCGTGAGCTGCACACCCTTGGGCCGCCCGGTGGAGCCGGACGTATAGATGACGTAGGCGAGGTGATCCTCGTCGGGCGTGACGTCCAGCGAGGTGTCCGGCACGTCGTGGGCCGCGGCCGTCACGTCGTCCAGCACCCGCGCGGACGCAGGCAGCCGTGAGCGCAGCTCTGGCGTCGTGAGCACCACCGCCGCGCCCACGTCCTCCAGCAGTGCTTCCAACCGCGCCCGCGGTGCATCCGGATCCAGCGGCACGTACGCGCCGCCCGCCTTGAGGACGCCCAGCAGCGACAGCACCTGCTCGGGCGAGCGGTGCATCAGCACGCCGACGCGCACGTCCGGACCCACGCCCAGCTGGCGCAGCCTTCGCGCGAGTACGCGGGCCTGGCGCTCCAGCATTCCGTACGTCCAATGCCGCCCGTCCGAAGCGATGGCCAGCGCGTCGGGCGCGAGCGCGGCGTGTGACGCGATGGCGTGGTGAACGGGGGTGAAGGACGCGGGCGCCAGGGCCCCCGCGCTGAACGTGCGCACGCGCTCCTGCTCCGCGTCCGGCAGCAGCGGCAGGGCCGACACGCGCTGGTCCGCGTCCGCCGCGATGCCCGCGAGCAGGCACGTGAAGCGCGCCACCATGCGCCCGGCGGTGTCCGCGTCGAAGAGGTCCGTGTCGTAGCGGAGCGCGCCGTCCAACCCGCTCGGCGCATCCGCCATCTGGAGCGCGAGGTCGAACTGCGCGGTGCCCAGCTCCACCGGCACGCTCTCCGCCTCCAGCCCCGCGAAGCGCACGCGCACTCCAGGAAGGCCCAGCACCAGAGGGGTGAGCTCCTCGCGCCGGTGCGGCTGCTCCCAGGCGAACACCGCCTGGAACAACGGAGACCGGCTCGCGTCGCGCGGACGCCGCAGCCGTTCCACGAGCAGGGGGAAGGGGAACTCCTGGTGCTCCAGCGCCTCCAGCACCGTGCGCCGGACCCGGCCCAGGTGCTCGCGGAAGGACGGGTCCCCGGACAGGTCCGCCACCAGCGCCACGGGATTGACGTGGTAGCTGACGACGTCCTCCAGCCCCGCGCGCGTGCGCCCCGCCGCGGGCGAGCCGACCGCGAAGCGCTCCTGTCCCGCATGCCGGGCGAGGAGGACCTGCCACGTGGCGAGCAGCAGCGAGAACAGCGTCGTGCCCTCTTCACGCGCCAGCGCGCGCAGCCGCCGCGTCAGGTCCGCGTCCAGCCGGAAGGTGCACGCTGAGCCCCGGAACGCGCGCACCGGGGGACGGGCGCGGTCGGTGGGCAGCTCCAGGACGTCAGGCACGCCGTCCAACTGCTTGTGCCAGTACGCGAACAGCCGCTCACCCTCGGGGCCCTCCAGGAACGGGCGCTGCCAGCGGGCGAAGTCCGAGGGCCGCAGGGCCGGAGCAGGGGACGCGGAGTCTCGTCCCTCCTTCAACGCGGGGTAGAGCCCGTGCAGCTCCTCCGCGAGCAGCGCCAGCGACCACAGGTCCAGGATGAGATGGTGCGCCGCGAGCAGCAGCACCTGGCCGCCGCCAGCGTGGGCGTACAGCGAGGCGCGCAAGAGCGGCCCCTGCTCCAGCGAGAACGGGCGTGACGCGTCCGCCGCCAGCGCGCGCCGCAGCGGAGCGTCCTCCAGCGGAAGCGAGGTCGCGTCCTCCAGGAGCCCCTCGCCAATGGCCGCGTCCGCCCGCTGCACGAAATCACCGTGCTCCAGGTGGAGCGTGGTGCGCGGGGCCGCGTCCGCCCGCTGCACGAGCGCGCCGTGCTCCAGGTGGAGCGTGGTGCGCGGGGCCGTGCCCGCCCGCTGCACGAGCGCACCGTGCTCCAGGTGGAGCGTGGTGCGCGGGGCCGTGCCCGCCCGCTGCACGAGCGCGCCGTGCTCCAGGTGGAGCGTGGTGTTCGGGGCCGCGTCCGCCCTCTGCACCAGCTCACCGCGCTCCAGATGGAAGGTGGTGCGCGGGGCCGGGTGCACCTGCTGCACGAGCTCACCCGCGTGCTCCAGGTGGAAGGTGGTGCGCAGGGCCGGGTGCCGCGCCACCAGCCGCGCCAGCGCCTCGCGCAGCGTGGGCACGTCCGCGGGCGTGTGGAAGCGCACCGCGAAGGCGAGGTGGTTCGCGGTGCTGTCCGGCGCCAGGCGCTGCGCCAGCCAGAGCGCCTTCTGTCCCTCGGACACCGGGTGGCGTCCCAGCGCGTCCCCCGACGCCGTGGGCGCGAGCGGCCGCTGTCCCAGCGAGCCCACCAGCTCCCGCGCCAGGGCCCGCAGGCTCACCGCGTCCATCAGCCGCGCCAGGGACGTGTCCGTGCCCAGCCACGCGTCCAGGTCGCTCTTGAGCTCCACCGTCGCCAGCGAGTCCAGCCCCAGGCTGATGAGCGTCCGCTCCGCGTCGACGTGCGCGCGCGGAAGGCGCAGCCTCGCCGCCACCGCGTCCACCAGCGACGCCTCCAAGAGCGCCGCGCGCTCCGGCTCCGGGAGCGCGAGCAGCTGCTCCGGACGCAGCGTGGGCACGGGCGGAACGGAGGCCTGGAGCGTGCTCTGGCCCAGCACCTCCAGCTCCCCGGCGAGCCACGCCTGCCGGCACGCGTACCGCTGCACCTTGCCGCTGGACGTCTTCGGCAGGGAGCCGCCCTGGATGAGCACCACGTCATGGGCCTGGGCATCGTGCGCCAGCGCCACGGCCTCGCGGATGCTCCGGGCCAGCGCCTCCAGGTCCGTGCCGGCGTGGCGCGCGTCCACCTCCTGCACGATGACCAGCCGCTCCTCGCCCTCCAGCTCCACGGAGAACGCCGCGGTGCAGCCCGGCCTCAGCGCGGGGTGCACGCGCACCGTGGTGGACTCCACGTCCTGCGGGTACAGGTTGCGCCCGCGCAGGATGATGAGGTCCTTGATGCGCCCGGTGACGAACAGCTCGCCGCCGCGCAGCACGCCCAGGTCGCCGGTGCGCAGGTAGCGCGCGTCGTCCGAGCCCCCGCCCTCCACCCGCGCGTGGAAGACGCGCGCGCTCTCCTCCGGCCGCTCCCAATAGCCCTGGCCCACGCTGGCGCCCGCCACCCAGATTTCGCCCTCCTCGCCAGGCGCGCACTCGCGGGCGGTGCGCGCGTCCACCAGCCGCACCGTGTTCCCCTCCAGCACCCGGCCGGAGCCCACCAGGTTCACTCCGTCCGTCACCGGCGCGGTGCCCAGCGCGTGCCCGGTGACGATGAGCGTCGACTCGGCCAGCCCGTAGCAGGGGAAGAAGGCCTCCCTGCGGAAGCCCTGCGGCGCGAAGGCTTCGTGGAAGCGCTCCAGCGTCTCCGGCCGGATGGGCTCCGCGCCGTTGAAGGCCACCTTCCAGCGGCTCAGGTCCAGCGTCGCGCGCTCCTCGGCGCTGACCTTCCGGACGCACAGGTCGTAGGCGAAGTTGGGCCCGCCGCTCGTCGTGGCCCCGTAGCGCGACACCGCCTGGAGCCAGCGGAAGGGGCGCTGCAGGAACGCGATGGGCGACATCAGCACGACGGGGAAGCCGCCGTAGAGCGGCTGGAGCAGCCCGCCGATGAGCCCCATGTCGTGGTACGGCGGCAGCCAGATGACGCCCCGGCTGTCGCGCGAGTGGCCGAACGCGCGGTGGATGAGCGCCAGGTTCGCCAGCAGGTTGCGATGCGTCAGCATCACGCCCTTGGGGCTGCCCGTGGAGCCGGACGTGTACTGGAGGAACGCCAGCGCGTCCCCCGTGACGCCCGGGTCCTTCCAGCCGTCCTCCAGCCCCGGCGCCAGCGCGTCCGTGGCCACCCAGGTGAGCCCCGCCAATTCCGGCGCCTGCTCGAAGAGCATCCCGGCCATGCCGTGGATCATCTCCGTGGTGAGCACGAAGCGCGCCCGCGCGTCGCGCACCATCGCCTCCAGGCGCGGCAGGCTGCGGTTGAGGCGCGTCACGTCCGGCGGATACGCCGGCACCGCCACCACGCCCGCGTACAGGCACCCGAAGAAGGCCGTCAGGTATTCGTTGCCCGGCGGGAACAGCAACAGCGCCCGCTCCCCCCGCGCCCCGTTCGCCTGGAGCCAGGCGCCAATGGCACGCGCCTGCCGGTCGAACTCTCCATAGGTGAGCGCTGCTTCTTCGGATTCACCATCCACCAGGAAGGTGTAGCCCTGATGTCCTGGCGCTTCCGTGGCACGAATGCGCAGGAGTTCAATCAGGCTGGCCGGCGACATGTCGTTGGGCTCCAGGCGATGTATGGCTTGGAAAACACCATTCATGTGTCACGGCCAAGTCGTGTATGTCAAATCTTGCATTGATATGCTTGAAGCCTGTAAATTCCTTGAGAACTGGTTGTTTTCAGCCCAAAGACAACCATGCGGGTCGCAATCCCAACACCGGGTCCCTCTAGGAGAGCGGATGTACGAGAACATCGAGCGCATCAAGGCCCCTACTCGCGAAGTCTTCCTCGACGAGTACGTGCGGAAGCAGAAGCCCGTCATCATCACGAACCTGTTCGAGGGGCAGCCCATCAGCCGGCTGTCCAGCCTGGACATCGCCCGCAAGGAGCTGGGGGACATGCCCGTCGTGGTGCAGGAGGGCCACGAGGAATACTTCACCCGCATGCTGTCGATGCTCATCTCGAAGGACTTCACCTTCTCCGACATCGGGAAGAACCAGAGCACGGTGAACGGCTACCTGGAGATGGTGGCAAAGGACCCTGACAGCCGTCTGGTCTGCGCGGAGGTCCCCCGGTCGATGATCCAGAAGGTGGAGGCTGGATACACCATCCCCGAGTACTGTCAGCCGGACCCGGGGGAACCCGACGAGTACATGTCGATGCTGTGGTTGGGTAACACGGGCAACTTCACCCACATGCACTTCGACGCGGACTACAAGAACATCTTCCAGTACCAGCTCTGGGGGGAGAAACGCGTGGTGCTGGTGCCGCCCACGTCGTCGCGGAAGATCCTGCCCATGCGTAACAACAGCGCGCTCAGCCCGGAAGGACTCAGCCAGGAGGAGAACGACAACTTCGTGCGCTACGTGGGCGGTTACCAGGCGGTGATTCGCACCGGCGAGACGCTCTTCATGCCCGCCCTGATGTGGCACTACTTCGAGTACATGGACACCAGCATGGCGCTGACCATGCGCTTCCGCCGCAACCGGTACCTGCGCTTCCTGGCGGACCACTTCCACACCGACTACCGCCTCCAGCACATCGCCTGGAAGCTGGCGAACGAGCGGGGGGTGGACGAGCAGGGCCGCAAGGCCTTCGCGCGGCTGGAGGCGGAGTTCCTCAAGCCCATGGACAACCCCGTGGAGAAGGCCAACCACCTCCAGCAGGTGGTCAATGACATCTACGCCAGCTTCTGCACGGACGGCCTGAAGGGAGACCTGAGCCGTCCCTTCCTGGAAGAGATTCGCGGGGCCATCCGGAGCATGGATGTCCTGGCGGGTTCCCTGTATTCAGACGAGCGCCCCACGGCTTGAGTTGGTTTTGAGGGCTGGCGCCCGCCCAATCCCTTGCATCGGCGGGGGATGGGGTGGGCGCCGGACCTGATACATCTCAAAGCCCCCACTGGTGGGACCACTTCAACAACCAGGTGTCCGTGGTGGCGCCGTCCAGCAATTGGTTGGGCGCCAGGCGGGTCACCTGGGGGGTGCCCGGCGTGGTGGGCAGCTCCGTCTGGGCGCGTGAGTAGACGAAGTACAGCGTGGAACCCAGCCGGTACTCCCAACGCAGCACGGCGTTGAGGTTGAGCGCGGACTCGTGGAAGTCCGGGTCCAGCGCGGTCGTGGTGGGCGTCAGCCGCGCGAGCGGCAGCCGGCCGTTGGCGTCCGGGGTTCCTTCGAAGAAGGGGCCGTAGCGGCCGTACGCGGAGAAGAACTGCGCGTACGCCTGGAGCGTGAGCCGCGGGGTGAGCACCAGCAGCTGGCGCAGCGTGAAGGACACGGCGCGCGGGTGCAGCTGGCCGAACACGAGCCGGCCGTCCTCGTCCCCCACGTAGCGGGGCCCGTCCAGGTTGGTCAGCAGCTCGCTGGTCAGCTGCGTCTCCAGGCGCGGCGTGGGGCGCCACGTCAGGGTCACCGCGCCGCCGCCGCCCGTCTTGGAGGGCAGGGGCGCCGGGGCGGAGATGCGGCCCACGTAGCCGTCCAGCTGGAAGGAGAGGGCGCGGTTCTTGTCCGTGGAGCCCGCGCACGCCGCGTACCGGTACGGCGGGCGCTCGTAGGGGATGCCGGTGAGGGGAATCTCGCGGATGTCGCTGCGCCCGGTCAGCTGGCCCAGCTCGCACTCCACGGCGTGGAAGCCGGGCAGCGTGGCCAGCGCGCCCACCGTGAGCTTGTGGCTGAGGCGGATGCCGCGCCCGTCCGTGGTCCAGCTGCTGATGCCCTGCACGGAGGAGGAGAAGTCCAGCAGGGGCCCGAAGCCGGTGGGCCGCACGAAGGACACCCGGCCTGACGCCTCCTGGAGGTTCTGGGTCGGCTGGTAGCCCGTGGTGCTCAGCTCCAGGCGCGGCGACAGGTACTCGTAGCCCACGTCGAAGCGGAAGGGCTCACCGCCCTGCTTGCCGCCGCTCACGTAGGTGCCCAGGCCCAGGTCCCCCGGGCGCAGGAGCGTGCCGTCGCGCAAGGCACGCCCCGCCTCCGGGCCTCCCGCCACGCGCGAGCCGGTGAGCTGGCCGCGCACGCCCCACGCGCCGTCCGTGCCGCGCACGTCCCAGTCCAGCGCCGCCGCGTTCCCGCCGGCCACCCGGCACGCGTCGCGCTCGGCGGGGTCCTGGGGCAGGCCGCCCGCGCACAGGTCCGACAGGGGCGTCGCCGCCGCGAACGTGCCGCCCACGGACACGCCGGTGACGGGCTGCTGCCGCAGCACGACGGTGAGGAAGTTCTGCGCGGCGCCGGCCTGCGCGGGCAGCGCGTTGTTGGGGCCCAGGTGCAGCGGCCGGGACGGGTGGAAGCGGATGCGCCGGTCCGGCGGCGCTTCGCCGTCCTCACCCGTCAGGTCCGTCCGGGGCGCGGAGGGGCCCATCACCACCGCGTCCAGCACGCCCACCTGGAGCGTGTCGGTGAGGTTTCCGGTCAGCTTCACCGCCGCCAGGATGGGCGTCTCCAGGCCGATGCGCCGCGTGTAGAAGAGCGTCTGCGAGGAGTCCCCCACCGGCTGGAAGACGTCCATGCCCTGGAGGAAGAAGGGGCGCTTCTCCGGGAAGAACTGCTCGAAGGTGCTGAGGTTGAGGATGAGCTGATCCGCCTCCACCTGGCCGAAGTCCGGGTTCACCGTGGCGGTGAGCGTCAGGTCGCTGGTGAGCGCCGCGCGCAGGTCCACGCCCACGTCCGCGGACGGAGAGCCCAGCCGGGGCGTGGGGCGCGCCGGGTCCGCGTAGCGGGGGCTCATGCCGAAGCGCGCGGCGACGTAGGGCGTCAGCTGCACGCCGCCGCGGGACGGGATGCGCTCCAGGCCCTCCAGGTGCCCGAAGCGGGACACGAAGGCGTTGTCGTTGCGCGGCAGGAGGGTGGAGTCGATGACCTCCCGCGTGCGGGCCAGCTGCCGGCGCACCGCGAGCCCGAAGGTGTGCGTGGGCGCCTCCGGGAAGCGCAGCAGGTGCAGGGGGATGACCAGCTCCGCGGACCACCCGTCCGGCAGGTCCGCGGCGGCGCCGTCCCACACCGCGTCCCAGTCCTCGGTGTACTTGATGTCCTCGAAGTAGAGGACGTCCCGGAGGATGCCGCCCGCGTTCACCGTGAACGCGTACGCGGTGCGGTGGTCGTGCGCGCTGTCCACCATCACCGTGACGGAGTCCGACTCCGGGGGCCGGTCCCGGCGCCCCAGCTGCCGGTTGATGAGCAGGGGCTGTGAGTCGCGCGCCAGGATGCCGACGTAGAGGTTGTCGTCGTCGTAGAGGACGCGCAGGTCGGTGCGCTCGCTGGGCGCCGCGCCATTCTTCGGGAAGGTCTGCACGAAGCGGTCGAACAGCGGCGCCTGCGCCCACTCCGCCTCGTCCAGCCGGCCGTCCAGCTGGATGGGCTTGAGCGTGCGCCGGGCCTGGATGGCCCCGGAAGCGGGCGGCCCTTCCGCGCGCGGCGCGGCGGCCCAGAGCAGGGTGAGGAGCCCCATGACGACGGGCGCCGTGGAACGCGGACGGGGAACGGGAGACATGGTGGGGAGTGCTCAGGTCCAGCGGAACAGGCGCACGGCCAGGGCGAAGCACGCGGAGCCCCACGTGCCCAGGATGGCCAGGTCCGGCAGCAGCGCGGACAGCGGCGCGCCTTCGTTGATGACGGCGCGCATGCAGGCGTTCATCGCGCTCAGGGGCAGCGCCCGGATGAGCGGCTGGACCGCGTCCGGGAAGTGGCTGGAGGCGAAGAAGATGCCCGCCAGCCCCATCATGGGCACCATCACCATGTTGATGAGGCCCACGGCCGTCTCGCTGGTGCGGGCGCGCGAGGCGCACAGGAACGCCAGCCCGCTGAAGGCGAACGTCCCCGCCAGGGCCACCGCCGCCACCGCCGCGAGCGAGCCGTGGATGGGCATGCCGAACGTCACGCGCGCGAAGCCCAGCACGAGCGGCAGGTCCACGCACAGCACGAACACCCCCCGCGCCAGCGCGAAGGACAGCAGGTACTCCGGGCGGCGCATGGGCGTGGCCGCGAAGCGCTTGAGCAGCCGGCGCTGCCGGGCCAGGACGATGACGAACGTGATGCCCCACATGCTGCCGGCCATCACGTTCATGCCGACGAGGCCGGGCACCAGCCAGTCCACGTAGCGCGTGCCGGGCGCGCTCACCGCGTCGTCCTTCACGGGGCGCGCGTCGGCGCGGCCCGCGTCGCGCTGGAGCACGTCGTCCACGAAGGTGCGCGTGGCGGGAGACTCCGGGCGGGTGGGGTCGAAGCGGTAGGCCAGCGCGCCCCCGGTCTGCTCCGGAGGCGTCACCTGCAGCGCGAACCGGCCGGTCCGCAGGCCCGCGTTCGCCTCGGAGGCCGGGACGCGCTCGGGCGTGAGGCCCGGGTGGGCGGCCAGGGCCGCGGCGACGCGCTCGGCGCCGGGACCGTCCACCACCGCCACGCGCGTGCGCGGCGTCACGCCGTGGTTGAACGCGCTGCCCAGCGCCACCGTGAGGAGGATGGGGAAGACGAACGTCCAGAAGAGGGTGCCCGGCTCGCGGATGAACTCCCGCAGCCGGGTGAGCGTCAGGCGCGCCAGCGGCGGCATGCGCCGTCCCCGCGCGGGCCGCGCGCCAGCGACCGCGTCCATGGTGGGCTCAGTCACGCAGGTTCCTCCCCGTCAGGGACACGAAGACGTCCTCCAGCGTGGCGTTGCGCGTGGTCAGCCCGGACAGCTCCGCGCCGCGCTCCGCGATGCGCGCCAGGATGGAGGGCAGCGCCAGGTGGGGCCGCGACACCGACAGCGCCAGGCGGCCCGTGAGCGTGGTGCGCGCGGCCGTCACCCCGGCCACGGACTCGAAGTCCGGCGGGCCCAGCGCGGGCTGCGTGGTGAGCTCCACCACGTGCTCTCCGCCCAGCGACGCGACCAGCTCCGCGGGCGTGCCCACCGCGATGACCTGGCCCTTGTCCACCACCGCCACGCGGTCGCAGAGCTGCTCCGCCTCGTCCATGTAGTGCGTGGTGAAGACCACGGTGCGCCCGCGCGCGCGGAAGGCGGAGATGAGCTGCCAGAGCGCCCGGCGCGACTGTGGATCCAGGCCCGTGGTGGGCTCGTCCATGAAGATGAGCTCCGGGTCGCCCGCCAGGCTGCACGCGATGGACAGCCGCTGCCGCTGGCCGCCGGACAGCCGCACCACCCAGCTGTCGGACTTGTCCGTGAGCTGGAGCAGCGCCAGCAGCTCCTCCGTGTCCGGCCCCTGCGAATAGAAGGACCGGAAGAGCTCCAGCGTCTCGCGCACCGTCAGCTTGTCGGAGAGGAGGTTCTCCTGGAGCACCACGCCAATGCGCTCGCGCAGCGCGTTCCCGGCCTTCTCCCAGGTGCGCCCCAGCACCTCGACCTCGCCGCGGGTGGCCGTCTGGAGTCCCTCGAGGATCTCCAGCGTCGTCGTCTTGCCCGCGCCGTTGGGGCCCAGGAGTCCGAAGCACTCGCCGGTGCGGACCTCCAGGTCGAGGCCCCGAACGGCAGCCACATCACCGAACTCTTTGTGCAGTCCCCGCACACGGATGGAAATCCCCACATGTCTGGAAATAGACAAATTCCAGGATGCGAACAAGGAGGTGCCGGGTAGGCGCGGGGCTCAAGCTGGCTTGATCACCACGAGTCCGAACATCAGCGGGAGGGTGGGCAACTCCTCCGGTGGCCACATGCGGCGGCCCTCTGTTTCGCGCATGCGGGGGAAGAGACGCGCGCCGTTCGCGTACGGGTACTCGCGGAGGGCCTCCAGGCGCAGGCCCGCGGACAACAGGGCGGTGATGATCTCCCCCAGCCCCCACTGGAACGTGTGGTCCGGATGCGGGTTGCGGAAGTCCTTCACGCCCTCTTTGAAGCCCCAGGGCACGAGCGCGTCCTGCGCCTGCGCGACGTAGTCCGTCACGCCAGAGGTCTCCACGTGCACGCCTCCACCATAGGGGTAGTGGAGCCTCCACTGTTCGTCGAGCGTGAGCGCCAGCGGATGGAAGTCGACGACGACGAAGCGGCCTCCCGGCGCGAGCACGCCCGCGAGTCCCCGGGCCCAGGCGCCCAGGTCGGACAGCCAGCACATCGCGCCATAGGAGGAGAAGGCGACGTCGTAGCGCGTGCCCTCCGCGGAGGCGGCGGCGAGCCAGTCGTAGACGTCCTGCCGCACGAAGGTGCCCGGGAGGCCGGACGCCTCGGAGAGCGAGCGCGCGAACGCGACGGCCTCGTCGCTGATGTCCACGCCCGTCACGCGCGCGCCCCGGGCCGCGAAGCTCAGCGTGTCCTGCCCGCTGTTGCACAAGAGGTGCACCAGCGACCGGTCCCGCACGTCCCCCACCAGCTCCCGCTCCTCGGGGAAGAGGGTGCAGTGGCCTTCGCGCAGGGCGCGGGCCTGGTCGCCCTTGTGGCTGTTGTGCGCCGGGGTGGCCTCGTTCCACGAGCGCCGGTTGGCTTCATGCAGTTCTTTGGAGGGAGCCATGGGGCCATGATTCCAGGGGTGCAGGGGGGAAGGGTAGAAGAGAGGGGTGACTTCCTCCTGGTTGCCCCTGCACCGGGCCCGCGCTGGCACCCGCGTGCGCCTGTTCTGCTTCCCGTTCGCGGGCGGCGGCGCGTCCGTGTTCCGGCCCTGGGCCGGCGTGCTGCCGGAGGGCATGGAGCTGGCCGCGGTGCAGCCGCCGGGCCGTGAGGAGCGCCTGTCGGAGCCGCCCTTCACGTCGCTGCCCGCGCTGCTGGAGGCAATGGACGCGGCGCTGTCGCCCTGGCTGGAGGACCGGCCGTTCGCCTTCTTCGGGCACAGCCTGGGGGCGCTGGTGGCCTTCGAGTGGACGCGGCGCCTGCGCCAGCGGGGCGGGCCCGCGCCGCTGCACCTCTTCGTGTCCGGCGCGCCCGCGCCCGGCCTGTCGCGCACGGGTCCCCTGCTGCACGCGTTGCCGGAGCCGGAGTTCCTCCAGGTGGTGCGCCAGTTGGGCGCGGGGGCCTTCGACGGGCTCCCGGACGCGGGGCTCCTGGAGGCGTGGGGCCCCCTGCTGCGCGCGGACCTCCAACTGGCGGAGAGCGCGGCCCCCGGGCCCGGTGAGCCGGTGGACGTTCCCCTCTCCGCCTTCGGAGGGCTGGATGACGCGGCCGTCTCCCGGGAGGAGCTGGCCGCGTGGCGCGAGCGGACGCGCGGCGCGTTCTCCCAGCACATGCTGCCCGGGGGGCATCTCTTCATCCGCGCTGGCTACCCCGCCGTCATCCAGGTGCTCTGGCGGAAGCTGCGCGGGGCCGTGCCGGGACTCTGAGGCGTCAGTACTCGCCCGTCACGCTCACCAGTGTCTCGTCCGTCACCGCGAAGCCGAAGGGCACCGGCATGGTGTCCTCCGGGCGTTGGGCCGCGGGCGCGCCGGGGGCCAGGTCCAGGTCGAAGCGCACGGCGGTCGCGCGGAGTTGGACCTTCGTGCCCTCGGGGACGGTGAGCTCCAGCGGCAGGCCTCCCGGTGGCACGTCCCAGTACTCCAGCAGCCCGCCGCCCGGCACGTCGCGCAGCCGGGCCACGGCGCTCGCGTCCACCGGCTGGCCGGCGATGGTCAGCGCCCGCAGCGGCGTGCCCGCCCCGAACCGGACCTGGAGCAGGGGCGCCCGCTCCACGGACTCCACGTGGAGCACCAGCCGCCGCAGTCCGTCCCGCGTCTCGTCCCGTGACACGCGCACGCTGGGGGCCGGCAGGGGCCGGTGG
>NZ_RAWR01000202.1:0-19586 GCF_003986945.1 Corallococcus sp. AB018
CGGTGGGGCTGGTGTTCATCGCGGTACAGCGGCGCGGGAGGGCCGCGGTGGTGGAGCGTCACCGGTTCGAAGGAGACCGGAGGCAGGTGCGGCATGCAGCGGCGGCGCGAGGGCTGGCCCTCCTTCTGGAGCAAGTGGGAGTGGAGTCCTGAATAGGGGACTCATCCCTCCGGACGTTGGCACGTGGACGCGTGATGGGGGAGAAGGTTTGACGCAGTCTCACGAAGGGGGCCTCGATGTATCGAATCGACGTGGACCGGGCGGAATCCATCGTGAGCTTCGCGCTGGAGGGCTACATCCGGCTGGAGGAGATGCAGCGCTTCGTGGAGGACCTGCGCGCCGCGACGGATGAAGTGGCGGGGCAGGCCATCAAGATCGAAGCGGACCTGCGAACGTTCCGGCCGGCGTCGCCGGAGGCGGCGGATCTCATCCGGAGGGTGCAGGAGTACGGGCTGCGCTCCGGGGTGACGCGGGTGGCGGAGTTGGTGCAGAACCAGATCGTCGCGTTGCAGTTGAACCGGGTGGCGTCCGGAAGCGGGACGGACAAGATCCTCCGCCGTTTCTGGCAGGAGTCCGCGGCAAGGACCTGGCTGAAGCACGGAGACGCGGAGCTGGGAGTGGCGCTGCGGGGCTGAGCGGAAACGAACATGCCAGCGCGCGGGTGGTGCGTGCTGTGGGTGTTGTTCGTGACGGGCTGCGCGACGTCACGGACATGGCGGTTGGACACGGGAGAAGGCCGGGCGCGTGAGCACACGCCGCGCACGGACACGAGGCCCGTGTCGCTGGGGGGCGACACCTTCGAGAATGCGGTGCGGACGCTGGCGCCTGGAGCGCCGGCGTCGGTGCATCCGAGGAGGGAAGCACTCCGGCTGTTGAATCCCGGAGCGGACCGTCCGCGAGCCTCGCTGGGTGTCGTGTCCGTGGATGACCCAAGGCAGGGCCGCGTCCGTGTGTCGCAAGGGAGCACGGAGCTGGAGGCCGCCTACGGGCGCTGGTGCGTGCGCAAGCGGCTGTCCGGAGATTGCCTGCACCTGTTGGACGGAGGGCTGACGCTGGATGAGGAGGGCAAGCGGACGCTGGCCTTCCGCATCGCGTTGGACTCGGTGTGGGAGGAGACGGCCGAAGCCTTGGAGGGGATGGTGGACCCCGAGGCGACGGTGTCTCTGCTGGTGATGACGGGAGCGGTCTACTTCAGCCTGTGGCTGGTACCGGAGCCGCTGCTGTCGAAGGGCGTGGCGGCGACGCTGACGGTGGCGCTGATTGCGTACCTGGGCTGGGACACGGTGTGGAGTCTCATCCAGGGTTGGAGGGTGCTGGCGGCGGAGGTGAGGGAGGCGGAGACGTTCGACGGCATCCGGAGTGCGGGAGAGAAGTACGGCGAGGTGATGGGGAAGCAGGCGGCACGGGCCTTCGTAATGCTGGCGATGGCGGCGCTGGGGAGCACGGCGCAGACGCTGGCGACAAGGGTCGCGACGCTGCCCGGTTCAGCTCAGGCCGCACTGGTGGGCGCGGAGCAGGGAGGCTTCCGGCTGGTGGCCGCGGCGGAGGTCTCAGCGATTGCTGTGTCCGCGAGCGGCGAGGTGACCCTTTCACTGGCCCCCAACGCGGTGGCGATGTCCGCGAAGGGGCGGAACGTCCTCGCGCCAGTCGAAGTCCACGAGCATCACATCGCCACGAACAAGTGGTGGGAGGCGACGCACAACGGTGGCCCGTGGTCACCCAGGTTTCAGGAACTCTTCGACCGTGCGGGCATGTCCCTGGATGATGGGGCGAACACGGTCCGTGTTCCTGGTCATAAAGGACCGCATCCTCGCGAGTACCACGAGACCATCCTCAGGCGATTGAAGACCGCGCTTGGCAGATGTCAGAGCATCGCTCAGTGTCGAAACTCACTGACGAAGGAACTCCAAAACCTGGGAAGGGAAATCCTTCAAGAGGGCACGGACCTTCATGGCTGGGTTGTTCGCGATTGATGGATGGAGGTGATGGAGATGCGGTACTTCGAGCTGTTGGATGACATGGACATCCAGGATCGCTGGTTGCCAGGTGAGGCGAGGAATTCCCAGGGACTGGAGATCGACGACATCTGGCAGTTCGCGGATGGCTGCCCGGTCCAGATCAAGGAGCAGCTCAGGATTCCCATCTCTCATCCAGGCGCGCTCCTGGACTACGCGACGACTAGCGTGGGTGGAACCCCCGTTGTTCACCGGCGGGTCGCGAACATCTTCAGCGAACTGGCATCGAATGATGTGCAGATCATTCCTGTCGAGGTCGAGGGACAGACTGAGCCCTATTTCATCCTCGTCGCGACACGGAACATTCGATGCATCGATGATCAGCAGTCCAGCGAGGTGAAGTACTGGCTGCCAGAGGATGAACGACCCGAAAAGACGGGGACATATCGGGCCGTCTCCAACATGCGCATCGATTCGACAAAGGTCGGTGAGGCCAAGGTCTTCCGTCCCTGGGGATGGACTGTCGCGCTCATCGTCTCCGAACACATCAAGGAGGGCTTGGAGCGTGCGGGCGTCACGGGGATGAGGTTCGAGGAAGTCACAGGTCCCAGTGCCATCAGCCCGGAGCAGCGTGAGCACAGCCGCAAGCTCAAGGCGCTCTACGACCGGACCGAAACGGCCCGCACCGCGTTCTGGCGCACCCTGGGCACGCTGGACGAAAACGCCATCCTCCCCATCGTCGTCGGAGGAGGTTGGCCCGCGAGACGCCAGGTCTGGCGAGTCATCCACCGGCCCGAAGGACGCACCCTCTTCGTGACGGACGGCCTCTCAGACTTCTTCGCGGATGCCGTGGAACCCTCCGTGGGCTTCGGCATGGAGCTCGCGCTCGAAACCGACGAGCCACAGGCAGACTGGCCCGTGACGCTGCTGGAACGAATCGCCAACGAACTCGTAGGCCACGAGCACCTGCGCGAACCGGCGAGGACCGGCATCCTCTCCATGGAAGTGGACGGAGAGCGCATGCCCGAATCGCTCCTGACCAAGGACGGCCGCGTCGGCGTGCTCCTGGGCATGGACACCCCAGCACTCCCGGGGCACTTCACGATGCCGGACGGACAGGTCCGGCTCGTCACCGTGAAGACGCTGATGCCCCGGGAGCTGACGTACCTGCTGGAGCACGGCCGGGAGGAACTGCTCCACCGCTTCAACCAGTCCAACCCCGGCCACCTGTCCAAGGCCTGGCGCCAGCCCGTGGTGTAGTAGCCCAGACCTGGAGGCAGTCCATGTCGCTGCGCTGGCTGTGGGTGATGTGGATGCTGTTCGTGACGGGCTGCGCGACGTCACGGACATGGCGGTTGGACACGGGAGAAGGCCGGGCGCGTGAGCACACGCCGCGCACGGACACGCGGCCCGTGTCGCTGGAGGGCGACACCTTCGAGAATGCGGTGCGGACGCTGGCGCGTGGAGCGCCGGCGTCCGTGCATCCGAGGAGGGAAGCACTCCGGCTGTTGAATCCTGGAGCGGACCGTCCGCGAGCCTCGCTGGGTGTCGTGTCCGTGGATGACCCAAGGCAGGGCCGCGTCCGTGTGTCGCAAGGGAGCACGGAGCTGGAGGCCGCCTACGGGCGCTGGTGCGTGCGCAAGCGGCTGTCCGGAGACTGCCTGCACCTGTTGGACGGAGGGCTGACGCTGGATGAGGAGGGCAAGCGGACGCTGGCCTTCCGCATCGCGTTGGACTCGGTGTGGGAGGAGACGGCCGAAGCCTTGGAGGGGATGGTGGACCCCGAGGCGACGGTGTCGCTGCTGGTGATGACGGGAGCGGTGTACTTCAGCCTGTGGCTGGTACCGGAGCCGCTGCTGTCGAAGGGCGTAGCGGCAACGCTGACGGTGGCACTGATTGCATACCTGGGCTGGGACACGGTGTGGAGTCTCATCCATGGCTGGAGGGTGCTGGCGGCGGAGGTGAGGGAAGCAGAGACGTTCGACGGCATCCGGGACGCAGGAGAGAAGTACGGCGAGGTGATGGGCAAGCAAGCGGCACGGGCCTTCGTGATGCTGGCGATGGCGGCGCTGGGGAGCACGGCGCAGACGCTGGCGACGAGGGTCGCGACACTGCCCGGTTCAGCGCAGGCCGCGCTGGTGGGAGCGGAGCAGGGAGGCTTCCGGCTGGTGGCCGCGGCGGAGGTCTCAGCAATCGCGGTGTCCGCGAGCGGCGAGGTGACCCTCGCACTGGCCCCCAACGTGGTGGCGATGTCCGCCAAGGGGCGGAACGTCCCCGTGCCCGTCGACGTCCACGAGCATCACATCGCCACGAACAAATGGTGGGAAGCCACGCACAACGGTGGTCCGTGGTCGCCCCAGTTCCAGAGGCTCTTCGACCGGGCTGGAATGTCCTTGGATGATCCCGCGAACAAAGTCCGTGTCCCGGGCCACAAGGGTCCCCATCCCGAGGCGTACCATCAAAGAGTGCTCTCCCGGTTGAACGAAGCAATGGAAGACTGTGGCAGCATCCATCAATGCCGCGAGGCGCTCACAAACGAGCTTCGTCGGCTCGCCAGCGACATCTTGAACACGAGCACGACTCTCAATAAGTGGGTCACGAAGTCATAGCTGGGCGGGAGTCTCTCGTGGCGATGCGGTACTTCGAGCTGATCGACGATCTGCATGTCCCCGGTCGGTGGTCGCTAGGCGATCCCATTGATGCGTCCGGCCGGGAGGTCGCCAATCCATGGATGTTCAGGAAGGGTGAACCCGTCAGCCTGGAAACGCCCTTGAAGATTCCGGTCGACCATGTCGGCCAGCCACTGGATTTCACGCTGGCGGGCATCGGCCTGGCGCCCGTCATTCAGGCTCAAGCGGCAGCCATCCTGACCCGGCTCGCCCCGGATGATGTTCAGCTGCTCCCCGTGACGGTTGCATCGGAGCCCGGACCGCACTTCCTCGTCAACGTGCTCCGTCTCGTCAGGTGCATCGACGACGAGGCTTCCGAAGAGGTGCTGTATTGGAAGCCTGAAGATGGGCGCCCAGAGAAGGTGGGGAAATACAGGGACGTCTCTGGCATGCGCATCGATCCGACGAAGGTGGGCGATGCCAAGGTCTTCCGCACCTGGGGGTGGAGCATCGTGCTCATCGTCTCCGAGGACATCAAGGAGGCGCTGGAGCACGCGAACATCACTGGAGTGAAGTTCCGGGAAGTCACAGGCCCGAGCGAAGTCAGCCCGGAACAGCGTGAGCACAACCGCAAGCTCCAGGCCCTCTACGCGCGAACAGAAACAGCCCGCACCGCGTTCTGGCGCACCCTCGGCACGCTGGATGAAAAAGCCATCCTCCCCATCGTCGTTGGAGGAGGTTGGCCCGCGAGGCGCCAGGTCTGGCGAGTCATCCACCGGCCCGAAGGACGCACCCTCTTCGTGACGGACGGCCTCTCCGACTTCTTCGTGGAGGCCGTGGAACCCTCCGTGGGCTTTGGTCTGGAGCTCGCGCTCGAGACCAATGAGCCGCAGGCAGACTGGCCCGTGACGCTGCTGGAACGAATCGCCAACGAACTCGTAGGCCACGAGCACCTGCGCGAACCGGCGAGGACCGGCATCCTCTCCATGGAAGTGGACGGAGAGCGCATGCCCGAATCGCTCCTGACGAAAGACGGCCGCGTCGGCGTGCTCCTGGGCATGGACACCCCCACACTGCCCGGCCACTTCACGATGCCGGACGGACAGGTCCGGCTCGTCACCGTGAAGACGCTGATGCCCCAGGAACTCACGTACCTGCTGGAGCACGGCCGGGAGGAACTGCTCCATCGCTTCAACCAGTCAAACCCCGGCCACCTGTCCAAGGCCTGGCGCCAGCCGGTGGTGTAGCTACCCCATTCCCATCATCAGCCACACCGCCAGCGCCCCATACAGCGGCACGTTGAGCGCCAGCGTCAGCCGGTTGATGCGCTGGAACCGCGCCTGCTCGGCATCCGCGAACCACACCCCATCCTCGCCGGTGGTGCGTCCCTCCACGGCCTGATGGAACAGCGCCGCATACGCCACCTCCACCAGCAGGCTCACCAGCACCAACCCCACCAACGCCAGCGACCACACATCGCGCCCATCGAGCACTCCGGCCCACTTCTCCCCGGTGTACACGAGCCCCGCGCCCACCAGCGCGATGCACCCCAGGTCATGGCCCACGCCATACGGCGGCCGCCAGTTGCGCGACACGTAGAGCATGTAGAGCTCCGCGGCTCCGCGCAGCCACATGGACACGGCGAAGGCCCCCAGCACGACGCGCGCCTCCATCGGCACGGACGCATCCAGCGCCACCAGCGGGCACACCAGGAACCAGAGGAACACCGCGTACAGCAGCCACGCCATCTTGGGCCCGGAGATGCGTCCACCTCGGCCACCCTGCGCGTTCTGCCTGCGCCGGAACACCACCGCCGCGCTCGCGCACGCCAGCAACGCCACCCCCAGGAACACCCGCGTCGACGAAGTGAGCATCAGTAGGAACGAGGCCGGGGATAGTGGTGGGGAAACCGCTCGACGTACCACGCGCGAAGCCGGGGCAGATGCGTGAAGGACACCTGCGGATGCAGGTGATGCACCACGTGCATCCCCACGTGCCGGGGCGCCAATCCCAACCTTCCCCACCATCCGAGCCCATGGTCGCGAGTGCACGCGAACACATCTTCCAGCTTCCGCCCCTGCACGGGCGCGGCGGTGTGCTCCGCGAGCAACCGGTGCGCGTTGAATCCAGACGCCACCAGCAACGGCACCGCATACCCCCACAGCACCGCGGAAGGCCACCGCACCGCCAGCGCCAGCACGCCCAGGTGGAACAGCACCTGCCCCGCCTCCGCCCGAGCACACGCCGCCACCTCCGCGTCGCGCGTGAGCACCCGTCCGGAGCGGTCCTGCAGGAACACGCGCCCATATGCCGTGCGCAGCGAAGGCAACATCCACGCGCAAAGCCCCACCGGTCCCCGCAGCACCCAGCCGGGGATGACAGTCAGGAGCAGCAGCCACCGCCACGCCGTGCGCAGCCGGCCTCCATCCGGGGGCTTGCGGTACGGATCCGACGGCAGGCCCGCATCGCGATGATGGCGGAGGTGGTGGTAGCGCATCGCCGCCAGCGTGGACGCAATGGGGTACCCCGCGACGGTCTCCAGCAGACACAGTCGCCATTCCCGCCTTCGCGAAGGCAGGTGGACCGCGTCATGAAGCAGGACGCCCAGCGCATGCAGCCGTCCCGCGACGACGAGCACCGCCAACGGCACCAGCACCGGAGGAGCCCAAGCCATGACCGCCCACCCCAGGGCCATCCCCGCCCACTCCACGGCCGTCAGGCGCAGCAGTCCGGAGGGCGTTGCGGGAACGAGCAGCTCGCGAGGCACCGCCGCGCGGCGAGGCAGGGAAGAGGACATCGGGCGCCAGGACTCCATGCATGGGCGCAGGACGCAAGCCCTGTGCGGATTGGACACCCGGAGACGGGCACGGCACGCTCCGCGCGTGCACCGGGACGGTCAATCATGAGTGTGGAGATGCCGACGCAGCCGGCCCTGACGGGCACGCGCGTGGAGTGGGGCGGTTGGGTGTTCCCCCGCTGGAACGACCCGAGGCTGCCCTTCGCGGCGCTGCTCACGCTCTACGGCGTGCTCGGCTTCACCTTCTTCGGCTTCAACCGCAGCCCCGGGCAGATGGCCTTCCTGGTCGTCTCCGGCACGTTGCTGGACGCGGTCCTGGGCTGGGTGCTCAAGCGGCGCAAGGAGGTGCCGCTCTCCGCGTACATCTCCTGCTGTTCGCTGGCGCTGCTCTTGAACTACTCGCACGCGAGCACGCTCTTGTGGCTGCCGGTGTGGCTGGCCATTGGCTCCAAGTACGTGCTGACCTTCCAGGGGCGGCACGTCTTCAACCCGTCGATGTTCGCGGTGGCCGTGTCGCTGCTCACCACGCGCGAGCTCATCACCGCCGCGCCCGCCTACCAGTGGGCCAACGGCGAGGTCGCGCTGTCGGCCTTCATCGTGATGGCGGCGATGGTGCTGTTCTTCTTCCGCGTAGGCCGCGGCTGGCTGGTGATCAGCTTCCTGACCTTCTACGCACTCCAGACGGCGCTGCGAGCGTTCATCCTCCGCCACCACCTGCCGCCGGAGGTGCTGTTCCTGGGCACGCTGGGCGCGCCGTCGTTCTTCATCTTCGTCTTCTACATGCTCACCGACCCGGCGACGTCGCCCGCGACGCCAAAGGCCCAGGTGCTGGTCGCGCTGGCCATCACCTGCGTGGACCTGGTGCTGCACCTGAAGGAGAGCGTCTACACGTTCTTCTACGCGGCGCTCACCGTGGCCACCTCCCGCTTCGTGTTCATGCACGCGCGCGAGCTGTGGCGCACCCGGGGCGCGGCGCTGCACGGGCTCCTGGCTCCGGACATGCTCAAGCGCGTGGGCGTGGTGGGGGGACTCGGGGCGGTGCTGGCCACGGGCTACTCGGTGTCAGCGGCGCAGGGGGAGCGTCAGGCGCCGCTCGCGTTCCACCTGAACGCGCAGGACCTCAAGCAAGCGGGCCTGGACTCCCAGATGGGTCACACGCTGGAGGAGTTGGATCCTCGCGTGGCCCACGTCGCCAAGTGGCTGGTCGCGGTGGGCGACGCGGTGGCCACCGGCGACTTCGACGGGGACGGCAAGCTGGACCTGTTCCTCACGCACCCGCTGGGCACGCCGGAGCACCACGCGGGCCTGTACCGCAACCTGGGCGGGCTGCGCTTCGAACGCGTCCCCGTGCCCGCGCTGGAGCGCTTCGCCACCCGCTACAAGGAGGAGGGCCTGGCGGGCGGCGGGACGTTCGTGGACTGGGATGGGGACGGGGACCTGGACCTCGCGGTGGCGGTGGCCTTCGGGCCGGTGCGCCTGCTGCGCAACACGCTGCGCGAGACGGGCACCGCGGGCTTCGAGGACGTGACGGAAGCCGCGGGCGTGACGGACCACGCGGTGAGCCTGGGCCTCACGTTCCTGGACTACGACCGCGACGGGCACCTGGACCTGCTGGTGCTCAACGCCATGACGACGCACCTGCCGGACTACCCGGAGCCCGCGCCGCCGCTCAACCTCTTCAAGCTGCCCGAGCCCGAGTACGCGGGTGACCGCCGCATGCTGCGCTTCATGCACGACGGCTGGCACAACGCGAGCAACGGTGGGCGCAACGCGCTCTACCGGGGCCGAGGGGACGGCACGTTCGAGAAGCAGGACGTGGAGGCGCTGGGCCTGAAGGAGACGCACTGGTCGCTCGCGGTGAGCACGGTGGACCTGAACCAGGACGGGTGGACGGACCTCTACGTGGCCAACGACTTCGGGCCGGACGACATCTACCTGAACGAGGGCGGCCGGCACTTCCGCCACATCGTGGGCAACCGCTTCGGGGAGATTGGCCGCGACACGTACAAGGGCATGAACGCGAGCGTGGCGGACTTCGACCGCAACGGTTGGTTGGATGTGTACGTGTCCAACGTGCACCACTCGCTCCAGGCGGAGGGCAGCCTGTTGTGGATGGTGGGGCCGGGCGAGGACGCCTTCGTCCCTCGCTTCAAGGACGAGGCCACCTTCCGGGGCGCGCTGAACGAGCGCCGCTTCGGCTGGGGCGCGGCGGCGGGGGACCTGGACGACGACGGGTGGCCGGACCTGGTGCAGGCCAACGGCATGGTGGACGCGCGCCTGGACGCGGAGAAGTGGCGCATCCCGGCGGGGCAGCGCAACGACTACTGGTACGTGAACCACAAGTTGATGCAGTCCGGCCCGGAGGTGCACACGTACGCGGACAAGTGGGGCGACATCCGGGGCCGCGTGCTCTACCCGAACGAGGCGCGCCGCGTGTATCTCAACCTGGGCGATGCGAGGCCGGGGCACTTCGTGGATGTGGCGAAAGAGGTGGGCATCGAAGCGCCGGACAACTCGCGCGGCGTGTTGATGGCGGACCTGGATGACGACGGCGACCTGGACGTGCTCATCACCAACCAGCACGCGCCGGTGTCGCTGTACCGCAACACGCTGCGAGCCAGCGCCACGGACGCGAAGCCAGACGCGCACTTCGTGGGCCTGTCGCTGGTGGGGGACGGTCAGCGCACGCACCGCAGCGCGGTGGGCACGCGCGTGGTGGTGTCCTACGAGGAGAACGGCAAACGCGTGGAGCAGGTGCGCGAGGTGGGGCTGATGGGCGGGTTCTCCGCGTCCGCGGATCCCCGGCTGCACTTCGGCCTGGGCCGTCACTCGGGACCGGTGAAGGCGGTCATCCACTGGTATGGCGCGCAGCCGCAGGAGGTGACGTTGGAGGCGGACCGCTACCAGGAGGTGCGTCAGCCTCCCGCGCCCACTGCGCTGCGGGGAGGGCCCTGAAGCGATGCTCTCCGCGATGAAGGGCACCACGGTGCGGCGGGAGGACCTGGACGCCGGCACCCGGGCGCGGATGCTGGCGCTGATGCAGTGCTGCTACGTGGGCGTGAGCGCCGAGCGTTTCCACGCGGACCTGGACGCGAAGCAGTGGGTGTTCCTGCTGCACGCCCGGCGCACGCGGGAGTTGGTGGGGTTCAGCACGGTACGGGTGGCGGAGGAGGGTGGCGTGGAGGTGCTGTACTCGGGTGACACGGTCATCCATCCGGACTGGTGGGGCCACAAGACGTTGCAGGTGGTGTTCGGAAGGTTGTTGCTCGCGCGCAAGCTGCGCCGGCCGTGGAGGCCGCTGTACTGGCTGCTCTTGTCGGGCGGATACAAGACGTACCTGCTGGCGGTGAACTACTTCCCGCGCACGCATCCGCGCAGGGATTGGACGCCGCCGGAAGGGCGCTCGGAGTTCCTGCGGGGACTGGCGACGCGGTGGTTCGGTGCGCAGTACGACGCGGCGAAGGGAACGCTGCGCTTCGATGGCGCGCACTACCGGGTGCGGGACGGCGTCTCGCCCATCGACCGCGACGCGGCGGCTCATCCGCACATCGCCTACTTCGCGGAACGCAACCCCGGCCACGCCGAGGGCGAGGAGTTGGTGTGTCTGGTGGAGATCCGCGGCTGGGACCTGGCGAGGGCGCTGGCTCGAAGCGTCTGGGGCCAGCTGCGTCGCTGGGCCCGGCGGGAGCGGGACGCATCGCGAGTCCGCGTGGGGACGTGACGTGCTGACTCCCCGTGCGAGGTTGTCCGCCACGATGGCGGCGCTGGTCTCATCCGCGCTGTCCGCGAATCCGCGTGGGGGCGAGGAGTGCTGACTTCCCGTGCGATGTTGTCCGCCACGATGGCGGCGCTGACGCCGTCCGCGCTGCGCTTCCGTCATGCGTTGCGCGAGCCGGAGGTCGCGCAGGCGGAGTGTCTGGCGCGCATCCTCCGCGCCGTGGAGGGCACGGCACAGGCGGAGCGGCTGCCGCACTTCGGCCGTATCCGCACCGCTCGGGAGTTCCAGGACGCGGTGCCCATCACCACGCCGGACTCGGTGGCGGAAGATGTCGAACGCATCGCGCGGGGCGAAGCGCGGGTCCTCACTCGCGAGCCCGTGCTGCGCTTCGAGCTATCTGGAGGCTCCTCGGGTGCATCCAAGCGGGTGCCGGTGACGCAGGGCCTGCTGCGCGAATTCCAGCGCGCGCTCGCACCCATGCTGCACGAGGTCTTCCTGCGCCGCCCCGCGGTGCGCGAAGGCCCCAGCTACTGGTCCATCTCCCCGCTGGGCCGGAGACAGCACCGGACCGCAGGTGGCATCCGGGTGGGCTCGGCGGAGGACAGCGCGTGGTTCCCGCGCCCGTTGCAGCCGCTGCTCTCGCGCGTCTTCGCCGTGCCGGGCTCGGTGGGGCAGGCTCCCCACGTCGAACCGTGTCGTTACGTGACGCTGTGGTTCCTCGTGCGGTGTTCGAACCTGTCGCTGATCAGCGTCTGGAACCCCAGCTTCCTCACGCTCCTGATGGACGCACTGGAGCGGCACGGCGAACGGCTCGCGGAGGACCTGGAGCGCGGCACGCTGCGGCCTCCTGAGCAGGACGCGGACGGCACACCCGTGGCTAGCGACCCTGCCTGGACGGCGCTCGTGCAGGGGCTCCAGGGCGTGCGTGACATCCCGAGGGCACAGGTGCTGCGCGCCGCCCTGCGCGACGGACGCACGCTCTGGCCAGGGCTCGCGCTCCTGAGCATGTGGACGGACGCCCAGGCCTTGCACGCCGTGGCTGGCGCATGCCGGCGCTTCCCGGGCGTCGAGGTCCAGGGCAAGGGCCTGCTCGCCACGGAGGGCGTCATCACGGTGCCCCTCTTCGAAGCGCCCGCGCCAGTGCTCGCGGTCCGGAGTCACTTCATCGAGTTCATGGACCCGGAGCGCCCAGACGCACGCCCACTCCTGGCGCACGAGCTGACGGCGGGCCGCACCTATGCGGTACTCCTCTCCACGTCCGGCGGACTGCTGCGCTACCGGCTGGGGGACCTCGTCCGCGTGGAAGGCTTCGTGCACGCGACGCCCTGTCTGCGGTTCCTCGGCCGAGCGGATGCCGTGTCAGACCTCGTGGGCGAGAAGCTCTCCGCCGCGCGAGTGGGCACGGTCCTGGACGCCGCGCTGGGCCCCACGCGTCCCGCCTTCGCCATGCTCGCGCCGGAGTGGGGGACACCGCCGGCCTACCGCCTCTTCCTGGAGACGGACCTGCCCACGAACCAGCTGGACGCCACGGCCGCGAACGTGGAGCGAGCCCTGTGCGAAGGCCACCACTACCGCTACGCACGGGAGCTGGGACAGCTCGGTCCGGTGCACGCGGTGCGCGTGACGCAGGGGGCCCGGCGTTACGAGGCCCGATGCATCCAGCTCGGTCAGCGCGCGGGCGACATCAAGCCCGTGGACCTGCACCGCCAGGCCGGCTGGGCGGAGTGGTTCGGAAGAGGGACATCATGACGATGCTCACGGTGGACCTGGACGCGGAGGCGGACCTCGCTCGCTGCGGCGCGCTGAAGGACTTCTGGTACGTGGCGTGCCTCTCCACGGAGCTGCCCGCGAACAAGCCCGTCGCGCGCACCGTGTTCGGCACGGGGCTGGTCCTCTTCCGCGGACCCGACGGCGCACCCACCGCGCTGCGCGACCGCTGCCTCCACCGCAACGCGCGTCTGTCCCAGGGCGACGTGTTCGACGGACGGCTCGGCTGCCCGTACCACGGCTGGGTCTACGACGCGTCCGGCGCGGTGGTGGAGATCCCCGCGCTGGGCCCTCCCCAACGCGGGGAGAAGCTGGACGCTCGCGCCTGCGCGCACGAAGGCCTCAAGCCCGCGCCCTGCGACCTGGGACGGCTTGCGCGCTTCCCCGCGCGGGAACAGGACGGGCTCGTCTACGTCTACCTGGGCACGGACGTCACCCACGCCCGCGCGGAACCCTTCCGCGTGCCCTACTGGGGCGAGCGCGGCTGGACCGTCTATTTCATGGTCACGCGCTTCGCGAACGGCGTGACGAACCTGGTGGAGAACTTCATGGACGTGCCGCACACGTCCTTCGTTCACCGGGGTTGGTTCCGCAATCCCACTCGCAAGCGCGTGCCCTCCACGGTGAAGCGTCACGCGGGCCGCGTGCGGATGACCTACCACCAGGAGGAGGACGCGCTCACGGGCCTGGGGCGGCTGTTCAACCCGCGCGGCCTGCCACTCGTGCACACGGATGAGTTCATCGTCCCCAACGTCACGCGCGTGGACTACCAGTGGGGAGACAGCGGCTTCGCCATCAACTCACAGTGCACGCCCATCGGGCCCACGGACACGCTCGTGTACACGGCCATCAGCTACCGGTTGCCGGTGGACGTTCCGGGGGCGTGGGTGGGCCGCGCGCTGACGCCGCTGGTGCGCTGGTACACGCGGCAGGTCATCCAGCAGGACGTCCGCATCATGGAGACGCAGCGCCAGGGACTGACGGATGGTCCCGGCGGCGGCGTGTACTCGGGCACGGAGGCGGACCTGCACCACGCGGACATCGAGGCGTACCGCCGCTGGCTTCGCGAAGGCGCGCACGGCTCCGGCCCCGAGGACGCGGAGCGCGACGTGGTCTTCTGGGTCTAGACCGTGCGGGAGGCCTGCTCCTCCTCGGCCTCCGAGGAGGGAATCAGCGCCAGGAAGTACCCGGAGAAGAAGGTCGCACCCAGGAAGACCCAGTGGATCAGCCCCAGGGTGAACGGGAAGGGCAGCGGGGGCAGGTGCTCATGCATCCACATCAGCGTCGCCATGGCGTTGGACGCATGGCACGCCACCGCCAGGCCCAGCGTGGCGCAGATCTGCACCACCAGCATCCACGTGTTGGCGGAGGAGGTCACCGGCCGGGCCAGGCTTCCCAACTGCGCGAGGACGCGCGGGTACACGAACTTCCGGAAGAGCGCGCCACAGGCCAGGCCCAACATCAGCGGGCCCGCGATCTCGATGATTGAATTGACTGCGTCCATGGCCCGCGACCCTGCCAGAGGGCGCACGGCCAGTGCAAATCCACTCACCCCATGCGCCGCAGGCCCGGCAGGTCCTCCGGCCTGAGCACCCAGCGCGGCGGCTCCGGCGGCGACGTGCGCGTGCCCACCTGCGCCGCGGGGAAGCCCTCCACCAGCGCGTAGTCCGGGAACACCGCGCGCGCCTTCACCAGGCTGCCGGCGGCCACGTGGCAGCCCTTCCCCAGGTGACTGCCCTCGCAGAGGATGGCGCCGGGCTCCACCACCGTGCCCGCGCCCAGGTTGCACGCATGCAGGATGCAGCCCGGGCCCACCACCACGCCCTCATCCAGCACCAGCATGGTGTCCGGCTGCAGGTGCAGCACCGTGTTCTCCAGAATCTGCACCCGCGCGCCAATGCGCACCGGACCGTTCAGGTCGCCGGTGATCTTCACGCCCGCGCCAATGATGGCCCCCGCGCCGATGACCACGTCACCGGACACCTCCGCGGAGGAGAAGAGGGTGGCGGTGGGGTGGACGAAGGGGTGACGGTCGCGAAAGGCGTACAGCTGTCCCATGGGGGCGTCCTCGGCGCGGTCTCGCGCGGAGAAAGGGGTCAATGGAGCGGCGGGCAGCGACAGGTCGCCGCCCCGGCGCTGCTGCAGGTGGGTCAGGTCCTCGGAGGAGAGCATCCGCAGGACCTGTCCCGGCCGGCCCAGCACCACGGATTGATCCGGCACCGTCATGCCCGGCGGCAACACCGTGCCCTCTCCCACCAGGCAGCGGTCGCCCAGTGTCACGCCGGGCATCAGGATGGCGCCGTCGCCGATGTCGCACAGCGACCCCACACGCGCACCCATCACGAGAGAGCGCGGACCGAGCACGGTCTTCTCTCCGATGGACGTGGGCCGTTCGGGAGTGCCCACCACCACCGCGTCCTCGCGCAGCGTGGAGAAGGCCCCCAACATCACGGAGCCTCCCACCGAGCGCACGACGGCGCCTCGGGAGATGATGGCCCCGGGCCCCACTTGCGTGGAGCCCAGCAGTCGCGCGGACGAGGCCAGGGTGAAATGAGGACCTACCGCGGTGGGCAGGAGAGAAGCGGTCGCGGGTAAGGGACTCATCGGGATGCAGCAAGCTACTCCCGGCTCTCCCAAGGGCATGTTGTCCAAAGGCACGACGCAGCCGTCCAGCAGCGGACGCTCACCTGCTGGCTCGATGAGGGTGGGTGCGGCACCTTCAGATGTCAGGAGTGGGTGGCAGAGGGCGTAGGAAGCCGCGTCGCTGGGCGCCACGTGTGGGCGTTTCGCGGTAGGAAGTCCCCTCGCTCTCGAAAGGCCTCACCCCGTGGAAGAGACACCGCTGGCGGACCGCCACGCCCAGGCACCCGAGCCCGTGGCCAGCCGCGACGCCGTGAACAAGGGGCTGTGGTCCCTCGTGAAGGAGGCCCTGCACGGCTCGGAGCAGGACCTCACCCAGCTGCCGCTCGGGAGGGCCATCTTCCTGCTGGCCGTGCCCATGGTGCTGGAGATGTGCATGGAGTCGGTGTTCGCCGTGGTGGACGTCGCCTTCGTCGGCCGGTTGGGCGCGGAGGCGGTGGCCACGGTGGGACTCACCGAGGGCATCCTCACCATCATCTACGCGGCCGGCATGGGCCTGAGCATCGGCGCCACGGCGATGGTGGCCCGGCGTATTGGAGAGAAGGACGCGGAGCGCGCGGGGCGCACGGCGGTGCAGGCCATTGGCCTGGGGGTCATCATCTCCACGGTGCTGGCCGTGGCGGGCATCATCTTCGCCCGGCCGATGATGGAGGCGCTCGGCGGCTCGCCTTGGGTGCTGGAGCACGGCGTGGGCTACACGCGCGTGATGATGGGCGGCGTGGTGAGCATCCTGCTGCTCTTCCTCATCAACGCCATCTTCCGGGGCGCGGGTGACGCGGCCATCGCGATGCGCGTGCTGATGCTGGCCAACGGGCTCAACATCGTGCTCGCGCCGTGTCTCATCTTCGGCTGGGGGCCGTTTCCGGAGATGGGCGTGGTGGGCGCGGCGTGGGCCACCACGCTGGGCCGGAGCGCGGGCGTGGTGTACCAGCTCTTCCGGCTGGTGCGGTCCAACGGCCGGCTCCAGATTCGGCGCGAGCACGTGTCGCTGGAGCCCGCGACGATGCTCGCGATGCTGCGGCTGTCGAGCGCGGGCATGGTGCAGGCGCTGGTGACCACGTCCAGCTGGGTGGTGCTGGTGCGCATCGTGTCGTCGTTCGGCAGCACGGCGCTGGCGGGCTACACCATCGCCATCCGCATCGTGATGTTCGCGCTGCTGCCCGCGTGGGGCCTGGGCAACGCGGCGGCCACGCTGCTGGGGCAGAGCATGGGCGCGGGGGACCCGGAGCGGGGCGCGAAGGCGGTGTGGCTGGCGGGCAAGTACAACCTGATGGTGCTGGGCACCATCGGCGTGGCGTTCTTCATCTTCGCGCATCCGCTGCTGGGCGCGTTCACGACGGATGCGGCGGTGGTGGACGAAGGGGCCACGGCGCTGCGCATCTTCAGCCTGAGCTTCCTGTCGTGCGCGTACGGCATGGTCATCACCTCCGCGTTCAACGGCGCGGGGGACACGCGCACGCCCACGCTCATCGACCTGGGGTGTCTCTGGGTGCTGGAGCTGCCGCTGGCGTGGGTGCTGGCCCATCCGGTGGGCCTGGGCTCGGTGGGCGCGTACTGGGCGGTGCCGGCGGCCTTCGCGTTGATGTCCGTGCTGGGCATCGTGTTGTTCCGGCGCGGGCGCTGGAAGACGCGCGTGGTGTGAGCGTCAGGGCAGGCAGATTTCGAAGCCGGTGCGTCCCCCGGGGAAGGTCCTCGGGGGGCGCGACGCGGGCGTGACGGCGTAGAGGTGGAAGTCCAGCCTCCGCTGGATGAAGCCATCGAAGGCCGAGGCCAGCGGGTCACTGGCGTCCTGCTGCACGGTGAAGAAGTGGAAGCCCCGGCCGTGGAACGCGGCGTAGACGGCGTCCAGCAGCGCGCGCAGGACGCCAGGGTCCTCCGAGGGGATGCTGGTGTTGCAGAGGTAGAAGTAGCGGAAGTCGCCGCCGGGCGCGGGCAGGCGGGGCGCGCCGGTGACGGTGGCGAGCGCGTTGAAGCCCCGGCGGACCCACTTCATGCCGCCCCGGTACGCGAGCACGCGGTAGCGCTTCACGGCGTCGGGGTTCCACGCGGAGGTGCAGCCGACGAGGTTCCCCGCGGGGTCGAACGCGAGGAACGAATCCTCCACGCGAAGCCGAGGCCAGTGCGCGAGCCGGTGCTCCAGTTCTCCGGTGTCGAAGCGGTAGCCGAAGGGGCGTTGACGGTGGTCCGCGTCCAGCAGCGCGGCCATGGCGGGCACGTCCGCGGCGGTGGCCTGGCGAACGGTGTAGCGACTGGGGCGCGGCTTGCGGCGCAGCACGAACTGGAGCGAGACGGCGGAGAAGGCGCGCATCAGGTGGTAGTGCGGCTGCGCTTCTCGGGCCGATCCCCGACGCACGAGCGCCTGGAGCGCGGCCGCGTTGGACGCCATGACGGCGGTGAGGAACACGTCCACGCTGTGCCGGCGGGCGGTCTCCTCCAGGACGGGCCCATAGAACCGGGCCAGGCCCCGGGCGCGGCGCGCGGAGAAGCGGGTGCGCAAATCGCCCAGGTAACCCACGCGGCACGGTCTGCCCTCCAGCCACCCGTCGCGGACGTGGATGGCGCCCATTCCATCCAGGCGGGATGTTTCACCGTGGGCCCAGACCTCCGCGTCACCTCGCTGCATGGCGAAGAGGCCGAAGTAGTCCGGCGACCGCTGCGTGCTGAGCACCAGGTCCCCGGTCATGGGCACGTCGCCGAACAGGTCCAGCAGCGCGGCGTTGTCGTCCCGGGTGGCTCGGCGGAGGGGGCTCATGGGTCACGCGGCAGCCTATGCGACGCCGGGATGGACTTCCGCCCCCGCTTCCCCTGCGCCACATTGCGGGCCTTCACTCGCCGCACGGGGAGGACGTCATGGGGCTGTTGGGGTGGATCATCTTCGGCTTCTTCGCGGGGCTCATCGCCCGGGCCGTGCTGCCGGGGAACCAGCGCCTGGGGTGCATTGGCACCACGCTCCTGGGCGTCGCCGGGGCCTTCGTGGGCGGCTTCCTCACGTCCGTCTGGCGGGGCACCGACTGGCGCGACCCGGAGCCCACCGGCTTCCTGGGCGCCATCCTGGGCGCCATCGTCCTGCTGCTGGTCTCCCAGGCGGCCTTTGGCGGTCGTTCCTCCCGGTAGGACCCTTCCAGCGCTCCCAGGCCGGGAATCCGGGGCCGTCCCACCGGTTGGGGGGCCGGCGGCCGGTTGTCCTACCTGCATGGACCCCCATCCGGGGAAAGCACGGTTCCCAAGAGGATGCCGGGCACTTTCTGTAGTAGACCGCGCCCCAGGCATGCAGCGGGGGGCGGTCGGCCGCCGCTGAGCCAAAGGAAAGGCGACGACATCATGATGAAGAAGACGATCCTGATCGCGGCGATGCTGAGCCTGACGGCCTGCCAGGGCCAGGGAGCGAAGCCGGGCGAGACCTCCGCCACCGGCACCTCCACGGCGGCGGCCACCGCCGGTGCTCCTCAGACCGAGGAGCAGAAGACGCTGTACGCGCTGGGCCTGTCCATCGGCCGCAGCATCAGCGTGTTCGACATGACCCCGCAGGAGCTGGAGTTCGTGAAGGCCGGCCTCACGGCCCAGGTCACCGGTCAGAAGACCGACGTGGACCTGGAGACCTACGGCCCCAAGCTCCAGGACCTCGCGCGCGAGCGTTCGCTGCGCAAGGCCACCGCGGAGAAGGAGAAGTCCGCGAAGTTCCTGGAGGAGAAGGCCAAGGAGCCCGGCGCGGTGAAGACCGAGTCCGGCCTCATCTACAAGGAGACCCAGGCGGGCACCGGTCCCCAGCCCCAGGCCTCCGACATCGTGAAGGTGCACTACAAGGGCACGCTCGCGGACGGCAAGGAGTTCGACTCCTCCTACAAGCGCGGTGAGCCCACGCAGTTCCCGCTCCAGGGCGTCATCAAGTGCTGGACCGAGGGCCTCCAGAAGATGAAGGTCGGCGGCAAGGCGCAGCTCGTGTGCCCCTCCGACATCGCCTACGGCGACCGCGGCGCGCCCCCGAACATCCCCGGCGGCGCCGCCCTGGTGTTCGAGGTCGAGCTGCTCGAGATCGTGAAGGCCCCCGAGGCCCCTCCGGGCATGCCCGGCATGCCCGGAGGGGCCTCGGGGGCCTTCAC
>NZ_RAWR01000203.1:0-19579 GCF_003986945.1 Corallococcus sp. AB018
GCAGGGGCTCACGCTGCTGGGGCTGGTGGGGCTCGCGGATCCGCCCCGCCCGGAGGCGGTGGAGGCCGTGCGCGCGGCGCGCGACGCCGGGGTGCGCACGGTGATGATCACCGGCGACCACCCGGCCACCGCCCTGGCCATCGCGAAGGAGCTGGGCCTGGTGCGCGAGGGTGAATCGCCCGAGGGCATCGTGCACGCGCGAGCGACCGCGGAGCAGAAGCTCCACATCGTGCGCGGGTGGAAGGCGCGCGGGGAGGTCGTCGCCATGACGGGAGATGGCGTGAACGACGCGCCCGCGCTGCGCGAGGCGCACATCGGCATCGCCATGGGCCGCACCGGCGCGGAGGTCACCCGCGAGGCGTCCGACCTCATCCTCACGGACGACAACTTCGCGAGCATCGTGGCGGCCGTGCGCGAGGGGCGCGGCATCTACGAGAACATCCGCAAGACGCTCGTCTACCTGCTGGCGGGCAACGCCGGCGAATTGGTGCTGATGCTGTGCGCGTCGCTCTTGGGGCTGCCCCTGCCGCTCCTGCCCCTGCACCTGCTCTGGGTGAACCTGGTGACGGACGGGCTGCCGGCGCTCGCGCTGGTGATGGACCCTGTCTCGCCGGACGTCATGCGCCACCCGCCCCGCCGTCCGGAGGCGCCCATGCTGGGACGCCCCGAGTGGGGCGCGGTGCTGGCCACCGGCCTGCTGGATGCCGCCGTCACGCTGGGCACCTTCCTCTGGAGCCTCCAGCGCCTGCCGGTGGAGGAGGCGCGCACGCTGACCTTCACCGTGCTGGTGTGCTGCCAGGTGCTGCGGGCCTTCGCCGCGCGCAGCGTGGACCTGCTCCACTGGGAGGTGGGCGCCTTCGACAACCGGCCGCTGCTCGCGGTGGCGGCCCTCACCCTGGCGCTGCAGGCCGCCCTGCCGGAGGTGCCCGCGCTCGCCGCGTTCTTCTCGCTGGTGCCGCTGGACGCCGCGCACCTCGCGCTCGCCCTGGGGCTGGGGTTCATCCCGGTGAGCGTGCTGGAGCTGCGCAAGCTGCTCTTGCGCGGGATGGCGCGGGCCCGTGCGCGCGCCCCCCGCGGCGGTTGACGCGGGCGGCCTTCCGGACTTTCAGCGGGGGCGCACCTGCTCGGCCCGGACCTCCGTCGCCTCCAGGGGCTCGCCCCGCTCGAAGCGGCGGATGCTTTCGAGCGTGGTGCGGGCGATGGCGCCCAGCGCTTCACGGGTGAGGAAGGCCTGGTGCGCGGTGATGAGCACGTTGGGGAAGGTGAGCAGCCGCGCGAGCACGTCGTCCTGGAGCACCTGTCCGGAGAGGTCCTGGAAGAAGACGCCTTCCTCCTCTTCGTACACGTCCAGCCCGGCGGCCCCCAGGTGGCCCGACTTGAGCGCCGCCAGCAGGGCATGGCTGTCGATGAGCGCCCCCCGGCCGGTGTTGATGAGCATCGCTCCGGGCTTCATCCGCGCGAGCGCCGCCGCGTCGATGAGGTGGCGCGTGCCGGGCGTGAGGGGCAGGTGCAGCGAGAGGATGTCCGCCCGGGCCAGGGCCTCCGGGAGCGCCACGGGCTCCAGGTGCAGCTGCCGCGCGTCCTCTTCCTTCAGCTGGGGATCCACCGCGAGCAGCCGGCAGCCGAAGCCGTGGAAGATGCGGGCGGTGGCGCGGCCGATGCGCCCCAGCCCCACCAGGGCCACCGTCTTGCCGTGCAGGTCGAACCCCACCAGCCCGTCCAGCGAGAAGTTCCACTCGCGCACCCGCGCGTAGGCGCGGTGCACCTTGCGGTTGAGCGCGAGCACGAGCGCCGCGGTGTGCTCGGCCACGGACTGCGGTGAGTACTCGGGTACCCGGACGACGGTCATCCCCAGCCGGGCGGCCTCCGACAGGTCCACGTGGTTGAAGCCCGCCGAGCGCAGCGCCACCAGCCGCGTGCCCCCTTGCGCCAGCGCCTGGAGGCAGGGGCCGTCCAGCCGGTCATTCACGAAGGAGCACACCCCGGGGAAGCCCGCCGCCAGTCCCACCGTCTGGGGCGTCAGGCGGGGCTCGAACCAGGTGAACTCATGGCCGAACGCGGCGTTGGCCTCCTCGAAGGCGGTGCGGTCGAAGCGGTGGGTGTCGAAGAAGGCGATGCGCATGGGCGTGTTCCTTCCGGCGCGCGAAGGCGGCCGCGGGCTCTTCGCCGGACTCTGCATCCGCCATGCGCGGCGGGGACACCGGCCCCGGGGGCCGGGTGGGCGCAAGCGTTGCGCGGTGCACGGGGGCTTTCGTGCAACTCCTGCGGGGCGCGCCACGCAAGGCCCGGGACAAGACTGGCATGCATCCTGTAGAGCAACGGGGGTGGGCCGCGCAGCGTGGGGGGCCCGGGACGCGATACGGGAAATGGAGGACGCTCGATGAATGCCACGCGTGACGAGGCAGGCCAGAGGTTGCGCCAGCGGTGGCGGGCCCTGCTGGAGATGAGGCGCAAGCACCGGGAGCTGCTGCGTGAAGTCACCGGCGCCGGGGCCCCCGAGTGGGTGGACCGCGCGATGGCCCTGGAGGAGACGCGGCTGCTCGACGCGCTCGACGCTCGCGAGGCGCGGGCCCTGGAGGCGCTGGAGCGCGCGCTGGAACACCTTCCGGCGGACGGCCTGCCCCGGTGCGAGGGCTGCGGCGCCGTCATCGAGCCCGAGCGGCTCCATGTCCTGCCCGAGGCCCGGTGCTGCCCCTGGTGCGTGGCGAGCAGACGATGAGTCCGTCTCCCAAGGCCCCGGTCGCCATCGGGTGGTTCGCGCTGGGGTACTTCGCCTGCTACCTGCCCTACAGCGCGCTGACGAAGGCGCTGAGCCTGGGCGCACTGCCGGGGATGAGCGCGGGGCTGCCGGGCTTCGTGCTGCTGCCCTCCACGGCGCTGGCCACGCTCGTGGGGATGTTCACGTACCTGGCGTGGAGCGGCTCCTTCCAGCACGCGGGGCGCCTGCGCTTCGGGCCGGTGAGCCTGCCCTGGCCGGGGCGCTGGACCTTCCTGTCCGGCCTGTGCACCACGGGCATCATCGCCACCACCACGCTGGCGTACACCTTCGACGGCACCTCCATCGTCTTCATGATGCTGCTGATGCGCGGCGGCGTGCTGGTGCTCGCGCCGCTGGTGGACGCGGTGAGCGGCCGGAGCGTCGCGTGGCCTTCGCGTGTCGCGTTGGGGGTGAGCCTGGCGGCGCTGCTCGTCGCGACGGGGCCGGGCGCGGAGCCGCGCCTCTCCCTGGTGGCGGGACTGGACTGGGCGGTGTACGTCGTCGGCTACTTCGTGCGGCTGCGCTTCATGAGCCGGCTGGCGAAGAACCACGTCCCCGGCGCGCGCGAGCGCTACTTCGTGGAGGAGCAGATGGTGGCCGCGCCCGCGCTCGTCGTCCTGCTCGCGCTGTGGGCCCTGGCGGGCGTGGGGGGCGCGGCGGAGCAGCTGCGCGAGGGCTTCACCGGGATGTTCACACGGCCCACGCTGGCCGTGGAGCTGGCCGTGGGGCTCCTGTCCCAGGGCAGCGGCATCTTCGGTGGACTGGTGCTGCTGGATGCGCGGGAGAACACCTTCACCGTGCCCATCAACCGCGCTTCCAGTGTGTTCGCGGGCGTGGGCGCGACGGCCGTGCTCGCGGCGTGGCTGGGGCTCCCCGGCGTGAGCGTCCGGGAGCTGGCGGGCGCCGCGCTGGTGACGGTGGCCGTCGCGGTGCTCGCGGTGCCGGGCGTGCTCGCGGCGCGGCGCAAGCGCTCCGCCGCCCTGTCACTTCCCCCGGCCTCCTGAAGCCCGCACGGACGAGGACTTCATGCACGCGGACCCCATCACGACCCTGGCGCTGCGGATGCTCCTGTCCCGCCGGAACGCGCTGCGTGCGTCGTGCGCGGCGTTGGCTGCCCGGACGCCCGTGCGGGGAGCGCGACTTCCGCCGCACGAGCTGGCGGAGGTGGAGGCGGCGCTCGAGCGCATCGAGCAGGGCCGCTTCGGAGGTTGCGAGCGGTGTGGGGGCGCCATCGGCCGGCAGCGGCTGCTCGCCGTCCCGGAGGCGCGCTGCTGCCAGGCGTGCGCGGATGCGCGGGCCCGGGACGCGAACGCATGAAGGCCCCGGATTCATCTCTGGTAAGCAGGGGCATGCCCCCGGAACGCATCCTGGTCGTGGATGACGAGGTGAACGCGCGGCGCGCCCTGGCCACCCTCCTCGCGGAGGAGGGGTACGAGGTGCGTGAGGCCGCGGACGGCGCGGAGGCGCTCGCCGCGCTCCCGGACTTCTCACCCTCGCTGGTGCTCACCGACGTGCGGATGCCTCGCATGGACGGCGTCACCCTGCTGCGCCGCGCGAAGGAGGACGGCAGCGACGCGGCCTTCGTGATGATGACGGCGTTCGCCACGGTGGAGGCGGCGGTGGAGGCCATGCGCCTGGGCGCGGAGAGCTACCTCACCAAGCCGCTGGACCTGAACGCCGTGCTCGTCGTGCTGGGCAAGGCGCTGGAGACGCGCCGGCTGAAGCAGGAGACGCGGCAGCTGCGGGAGCGGGTGGCGGAGCGCTTCCGCGTGGGCAACATCATCGGGGACGCGCCCGAGCTCCAGGGCGTGTATTCCCTCATCCACCAGGCGGCCCCCACGCGGGCCACGGTGCTCATCCTGGGCGAGAGCGGCACGGGCAAGGAGCTGGTGGCCCAGGCGCTGCACGAACTCAGCCCGCGCAAGGCGCGCCCCTTCGTGAAGGTGCACTGCGCGGCGCTCAGCGAGGGCCTGCTGGAGAGCGAGCTGTTCGGCCACGAGCGGGGGGCCTTCACCGGCGCCCTGGCGCGCAAGGAGGGCCGCTTCGAGCTGGCGGACGGGGGCACCCTGTTCCTGGACGAGATTGGCGAAATCTCCCCGGCCGTGCAGGTGAAGCTGCTGCGCGTGCTGCAGGGCCGCGAGTTCGAACGCGTGGGCGGCACGCAGACGTTGAAGGTGGACGTGCGCATCGTGGCGGCCACCCACCGTGACCTGGAGGCGGAGGTGGCGGCGGGCCGCTTCCGCGAGGACCTCTACTACCGCCTCAACGTGGTGGCGGTGACGCTGCCGCCCCTGCGCCGGCGCAAGGCGGACATCCCCGCGCTGGTGAGCCACTTCATCGAGCGCTGCAACGCGGCCCATGGCAGGGCCGTGAAGGGGCTGGCGCCCGGCACCCTGGAGGCGCTGATGAGCCACGACTGGCCGGGCAACATCCGCGAGCTGGAGAACGTGGTGGAGCGCGCCGTGGTGCTCGCGCGAGGAGAGGAGCTCACGGCGGACGACCTGCCGCCCGTGCTGCGCGGCCCCCGCCCCAGCGCGGGGAGCGGCGACCGGCTCATCCCCGGCGCGACGCTCGCCGCCATCGAACGCGAGGCCATCCTCCGCACGCTGGAGATGGTGCAGGGCTCCACCACGCGCGCCGCGGAGGTGCTGGGCATCAGCGTGCGGAAGATCCAATACAAGCTCAAGGAGTACGGCGGCGGTGACACCGGCCCGGACGAGGAGCCGGCCGCCTCCTGAGGCCCCGCGCGCAAGGAAGGGATTCGCCATGGAAGCCAGACCTGAAGGCGTGACGGACGACGTCCTGGAGGAACTCCAGCGCTACGTGGGCTTCTCCGCTATCGACGGGGAGGCCCTGCGGGAGCTGCACCCCATCGCCTGCGCGCACTTCGAGCGCATCGCGGACGTCTTCTACCGGCGCATCCTCGAACACCCGGGGGCGCGCAAGGCGCTGGAGGGCGGCGAGAGCCAGGTGGGCCACCTCAAGGTGACCCTCCAGGACTGGATGGGGTCGCTGCTCCTGGGGCCGTGGGACGCGGCCTACTTCGAGCGCCGCTGCCGCATCGGACGGGTGCACGTGCGCATCCACCTGCCGCAGCATTACATGTTCGGCGCCATGAACCTGCTGCGCCAGGAGCTGACGGCGGTGATGGAGGAGTCGCTGCGCGGCGACCCCGACCGGGCCGCCCGCCTGGACCGGGCGCTGGGGAAGATCCTCGACCTGGAGCTCGCCATCATGCTGCACACGTACCGCGAGGACCTGCTGGCCCAGGGGGCCCGGGCCGAGCGGCTGGCGACCTTCGGGCAGCTGGTGGGCTCCATTGGCCACGAGCTGCGCAACCCGCTGGGCGTCATCGAGACGTCGCTCTTCATCCTCAAGGGCCGCCCCGCCGCGAAGGAGGACGCGCGCGTGGCCAAGCACCTGGACCGCATCGGGGAACAGGTGGAGGTCGCCAACCACATCGTCACCAGCCTGCTGGACATGATCCGTTCCCGCCCGCTGGTCCGCGCGCCGCTGCGGCTCGCGGAGGTCTGGGTCTCCGCGCGCGAGGCCGTCGCGCCGCCCGAACACGTGCGCGTGCGCACCGAGGGCCTGGAGGCGCTGCCCTCGCTGGAAGGAGACGCGGTGCAGCTGCGGCAGGTCTTCGTGAACCTGCTGCAGAACGCGGTGCAGGCCCTGGGCGAGCGCGAAGGCGAGGTGTGGCTGACGGCGGACGTCCCGGAGGCCGGGGTACGGCGGATCCGCCTGGTGTTGGAGGACAGCGGCCCGGGCCTGGACCCTTCCATCCGCGCGCGCGTCTTCGAGCCATTGATGACCACGAAGGCGCGCGGGCTGGGGCTGGGGCTGGCGCTCGTGCGGCGCATCCTGGAAAGGCATGGAGGTGGCATCGCGTACGCTCCCGCCGAAGCCGGATCCGGGCCGGGCGGGGCCCGCTTCGTGGTGGAGCTTCCCCTGACGCTGGAGCCTTCCTGATGGGCCGCTTCCTGTTGGTGGATGACAACCGGGCCTTCGCGGAGAACCTGGCGGAGATCCTCGAGGACGCAGGCCACTCGGCCACCGTGGTGGACCGGGGCGACGCCGCGCTCCAGGCCGCGCGCGAGGAGCGCTACGACGTGCTCATCACCGACATGCGCATGGCTGGAATGAGCGGCGCCGCGCTGGTGCACCACCTGCGTCAGCGGGACCCGGGGCTCGCGGCCATCGTCATCACCGCGCACCCCGGAGAGGCCGAGCTCGCGCGAGCGCGCGCGGAGGGCGTGCTCGCGGTGCTGCCCAAGCCGGTGCCGGTGCCCGCGCTGGTGGAGCTGCTCACGCGGGCCCGCCGCGACGGACTCGTCGTGCTGGTGGAGGACGACGTTCGCCTCGCGGACAACCTCACGGAGGTGCTGCGCGAGCGCGGCTTCACGGCCGTGGTCGCGCACTCGGTGCCGGACGTGGTGGGCCTGGAGCCCGTCCGCCCCTTCGCGGCGCTCGTGGACCTGCGCGTGCCGGGCGGCCCTGACGGCGAGGCGCTGCGCCGCGTACAGGAGCGCTTCCCTGGCACCACTCCCTTCGTCGTCACGGCCTATCCGGAGGCGCTGCCCGCGGACTTCGAGGGCCGGCTGGTCCGCAAGCCCTTCGACACCGGGGCGCTGCTCGCGGAGCTGGAGCAGGTGCACGGAGGCCGCGCGTGACGGGGCCGGGGAGCGCGGGGGAGCGTCCCCGGGTGCTGGTGGTGGATGACAACGCGGCGTTCCTGGACAACATGCGGGAGCTGCTGGAGGACCAGGGCTACGTCGTCTCCAGCGCGACGAGCTGCGCGGGGGCGCTGGAGCGGGCGCCGGCGGGCTTCGACGTGGCGCTGGTGGACGTCCGGCTGCCGGACGGAGAGGGCACGTGGCTCGCTCCCCGGCTCAAGGCGCTGGTGCCGGACGGGGAGGTGGTGCTGCTCACCGGCCTGGGCATGCTGGAGGCCGCGGTGGCCGCGGTGCACGCGGGCGCGTGCGCGTACCTGCTCAAGCCCTGCGCCACGCCGGAGCTGCTGGTGACCCTGGAGCAGGCGCTGCGCCAGGTGCGGCTGCACCGTGAGAAGCAGGCGCTGGCCCGGCGCGCGCAGATGACGGAGAAGCTGGCCGCGGTGGGCACGCTGACCGCGGGCCTGACGCATGAAATCCGCAACCCCCTCAACGCCGCCGCCCTGCAGCTCACCGTCCTGGAGCGGCGGGTGCGCAGGCTGGAGGAGTCCGTCCAGGGGCCGCTCCTGGAGCCGCTGCTGCTGGTGCGGGATGAAATCCGCCGCCTGGATCACATCCTCGAGGACTTCCTCCAGTTCGCCCGTCCCCGCGAGTTCAAGTCGGGCGCCGTGGCGGTGGCGCCGCTGTTCGAGCGGGTGAGCAGCCTCCTGGCCTGGCAGGCCGAGCAGCGCGGCGTGACGCTGGAGGTGGAGCCGCCGGGCGCGTTGGAGGCGTGGGGGGAGGAGGAGCGGCTGCGGCAGGTGCTGCTGAACCTGGCGCTCAACGCGCTGGAGGCGACGCCGCAGGGAGGCCGGGTGCGCTTCAGCTCGAGCGCGCGGGGAGGGGAGGTGGCGCTCTTCGTGGACGACAGCGGGCCCGGCGTGCCGGTGGAGGCGCAGGGGAGGCTCTTCGAGCCCTTCTTCACGACGAAGGCGAGCGGCAGCGGGCTGGGGCTCTCCATCGTGCACGCCATCGTCACCCAGCACGGCGGCACCCTCCAGGTGGAGGAGGGGCCGTTGGGGGGCGCGCGCTTCACCTTGCGGTTGCCTGGAGCACCGGGGACGGAGGCGGGATGAGGCCCAGGACGCCCCCATCCCGTCAGGCTTCTACGCGGGCAGCGAGCCCTGGCCGGTGGCCAGCGTGTTCATGAAGGACTTCACCTTCTGCACGTAGGTGGCGTCGCCGGTGCCGGCGGGGATGGCGTCCGGGTTGCTCTTGTCCACGCCGTTGGGGCCGGAGTTGTAGGCGCGCAGGGCCAGCTCATCGCTGCCGAACTGCTCCTTCATGTCCTTCATGTAGAAGGCGCCCGCCAGGATGTTGGTCTCCGGGTCGGAGAGGTCCTTGCCCTGGAGCTCCGGGTGCTTCGCCTGCAGCTCCCCGTAGGTGTTGGGGTTGACCTGCATCAGGCCGGTGTCCGTCAGGCCGTTGCCGCCGTTGGTGGTGACGGCGTCCAGGTTGCCGCGCGACTCCTGCCAGATTTGCGCGGCCAGCATCTCCGCCGGCATGCCCGTCTTGGCGGCGGCGGACTCGATGGCGCCGCGGAACTTCTCCAGCCCCGCGGGCAGGTTGCCGCCCAGCTTCGAGCCGCCGCTCGAGGACGAAGTCGTGGGCCCCACGACGCCGGTGTTGCCGTTGGACGCCTGCGACTGCGAAGCCGACGGGCCCACGACGCCGGTGTTGCCGTTGAGCGCCACGGGAGGACGCGACGTGTCCTGCGGCGTGAAGCTGCTGTCGGAGAAGGACTGCGAACCCGTGCCGCACTTCCCGCCCGAGGCGCCCTGCGCACCCTGGGCCCCGGAGACACCCTGGAGCGCCTGCGCGCCGCCCGGCACGGCCTGCGCCACCAACTGCACGATGGACGTCAGCGCGGACAGCGTGTCCTGCAGCAGCTTGCCCAGCTCCGCGCCCTTGCCAGCGCCGATGTCGAAGCCGTCCTTCTGGAACGCCGCGAGCCCCGGCGAGCCCGGCTTCTGGCTGGAGGAGAACCCGTCCACGCCACCCGGACGACCCGCGAGGCGGGGGGAGGCGGCGTCCTGCACCGGCAGGCGGGACACGGAAGCGGAGGTGCTGCGGAGGGGCGAGATGGCCATGGCGGGGGACCTCGAAAGGGATTGGGTTCGGGTGAAGCGATGCAGGACCCCATAGCAGCCGGTGTGCCAGCCCCCCAGGGACGGGGCGGCCGCGGGCAACCCACGGATTTCACGGGCAACGCGAAGGGGCGCTGGAGCCCGTGTGGGGCCCGTGCCTGGTGACTCCCGTCACCGGCCCGATGGCCTCCGTCATCATCCGAACCCACCGTCATCCGTGGAATGACAGCGGGCAGTGCGTCGTGCAGAACGCTCCCATGGCTGACATCACCCACCGCACCGTCCGGACGAATGGCATCCACCTGCGCATCAGCGAGGCCGGCCAGGGCCCGCTGGTCCTGCTCCTCCATGGCTGGCCGGAGTCCGCGTACTCGTGGCGCCACCAGCTCCGGGCGCTCGCGGACGCCGGCTACCACGCGGTCGCGCCTGACGTTCGCGGCTACGGCCAGAGCGACCGGCCCGAACCCATCGAGGCCTACAGCATGAAGCAGCTGGTGGCGGACTTCGTGGGCCTGCTCGATGCGCTGGGCGAGAAGACCGCGGTGGTGGTGGGCCACGACTGGGGCTCGGCGATGGCGTGGAATTGCGCCGCGCTGCACCCGGACCGCTTCCGCGCCGTCGTGGGCATGAGCGTGCCGCACCTGGGCCGCACGCCCATGCCGCCGACCCAGCTCTTCCGGCACGTGTTCGGGGACAAGTGGTTCTACATCCTCTACTTCCAGGAGCCGGGCATCGCCGAGGCGGAGCTCGAAGCGGACATCCCGAGGACGCTCCGCATCACCCTGGGAGGCACCCCCGGCTTCGACACGCAGGCCGAGGCCGTGAAGTCGCGCCGCCAGGGTGACGGCTTCCTCACCGGCCTCCAGGTGCCGGATCCGCTGCCCGCGTGGCTCACGGAGGCGGACCTCGCGCACCTCGCGAAGGAGCTGGAACACAGCGGCTTCCGCGGCGGGCTCAATCGCTACCGCAACATGGACCGCGACTGGGCGGAGTTGCCCGAGCTGGCGACGGCCCTCATCCAGCAGCCCGCCCTGTTCATCACCGGAGAGAAGGACCCGGGCCGCGCCTTCGCTCCGCTGGACCCCATGAAGGCCCTGGTGCCCCGGCTCCAGGACGTGCTCGTCATCCCAGGCGCGGGCCACTGGATTCACCAGGAGCGCCCCGCGGAGGTGAACGCCGCGCTGCTGGCGTTCCTGAAGTCACTGCCCGCGTGAATCCCCGTGCCGGGGCAGGCGCACGGTGAACGTGGTGCCTTCCCTGGGGGTGGAGGCGACGTCGACGGTGCCGCCGTGGGCGTCCACCAACTGCTTCACGATGTAGAGCCCCAGGCCCACGCTGCGGCCGGTGGAGCCCACCTCCGACGTCGCGCGCTGGAGGGGTTCGAAGATGCCGGGCAGCTTCTCCTGGGGAATGGGCGTGCCCTGGTTGTGGACGGACAGGCACACCCATCCGTCCTCCCCCCGGGTCGTCACCTGCACCGGGCTGGCTTCGGGGCTGTACTTGATGGCGTTGGTGACCAGGTTCTGCACCACCTGGGCAATCCGCTCGGAGTCCCACTCTCCGGTCGCGTCGCCCCGCTCCTGCACGCGCAGGGTTCGGCCTGGGTGCGCCGCATCCACCTGATCCAGCACCTGCCGGGCCACCTGGTGCAGGTTGGACGCTCGGGGCGCGATGGGGATGCCCGTGCCCAGCCGGGCCTGGGTGAAGTCGAGCAGGTCGCTCACGAGCCGCACCGCGCGGTGTACGGCGGACTGGATGCGCAGCACGGACTGGGCGGTGCGCGCGTCGAGCTCGTCGCGGCGGGCCATGGCGCTCACCGTCAGGTGGATGGCGTTGAGCGGGGTGCGCAGGTCATGGCTGACGATGCCGATGAGCTGCTGCTCGAAGTCGACGCGGTCCTGGAGTTGCTGGGCCAGGACGGCCGCGCGCTGGTGCGACCTCACCGCGTCCGTGGCGTCCCAGGCCACCGCCATGAAACCCTCGACGGCGCCGGCCATGTCCCGCATGGGCACGTGCGTGAAGTTGAAGTAGCGCTCCACCCGCTCGCCCGTCTCCGGGCGGGTGAACTCGAAGCGCTCCTCCGTGAAGACCCGGGACTCCCCCGTCTGGAAGACGGGGTCGCAGGACTTCTCGATGATGGACGGCCCCAGCTCCTCGGGCAGCACTTCTATCAGGGGCCTGCCGAGCAGCTCCCTGCACCTTCGCTCCCAGAAGCGGCACTGGACGGGGTTGGCGAACTGGATGACGTGGTGGGGGCCCCGGAAGATGGCGATGCCCACCGGGGCCTGATCGAAGATGGCGTAGAGCTTGCGGCGCTCCGCCTCCGCTTCGGCACGTGACGCCCGCTCCCGGGCAAGCAGCGCCGCGCGTTCCTCCTCCGCCTGCTTGCGCGCGGTGATGTCGAAGAAGGAGCTGACCGCACCCACGACGCGGCCATCGGGCGTGCGGAGGGGCCGGGCATTGACCGACAGCCAGATGCGGCTGCCTCCCGTCTGGTGGATGCCAATCACGTCGCCAGACACGTTCTCGCCCAGGCGAAGCGCGCGCATGTGGGGATGCTCCTCGCCAGGATACGGGCTGCCGTCCTCCCGGATGGCCTCCCAACGGGGGGCGAAGGGGGTGCGGCCCTGCAAGCGGTTTGCGGGCAGGCCCAGCCGCTGCTCCGCGGCGGCGTTGGCGAAGCGGATGGTCCCGTGCTCGTCGTGCAGGGTGACGCCCTCGTCCAGCGAGGCGAGGATGGCGCTCAGCCGCGCCTCGCTCTGCCGCAGCGCCTCCTCCGCCAGCTTGCGCTCGGTGACGTCCTGCGTGACCTTCACGAACCCGCAGGGCTGGCCCACGTCATCGCGCAAGAGCCACAGGTCTATGTCCGCGATGAAGAGGCTCCCGTCCTTGCGCTGCCGGGGCTCCTCGCCCTGGTAGTGCCCCGTTTCGAAGGCCTCCTTCAGCTCCGTTTCTGGACGCCCCTGCTGGCGGTAGTCCTCGGGGAAGAGCATGCGGAAGTGCTGGCCCAGGACCTCCCCGGCGCGCCAGCCCTTGATGTGCTCGGCGCCCGGGTTCCAGCTGATGATGTGCCCTTGCAGGTCGATGCCGAAGATGGCGCGGTCCTTCGCGCTCTGGACCAGGAAGCGGAAGAGCACATCCGTGTTCTGGCCTGCGTGCGTGCACTCCATGCGTGCCACGGTTCCTCCAGGTCGTGAAACACGCGAGCTGTGAGACACCGTTCCCCGCGGCACAGGGAGCGGACGCGCCGGGCCCCGGCCGGAGCGCTGGTGTCAGGCGAAGGCCACCCAGGCCGCGACGGCGATCATGCAGGCGCCGAAGGTCCAGCCCTGGATGCGCAGGGCACGTTCGGAGTGGAAGCGCCCCAGGATGAGCTTTCCGCCGTAGATCCACGGGAAGTGGCACGCCAGGCAGACGACGAGGAAGGCAGCGGTGAGCTGCGCCGTCTGGGAGAACATCCCCCGGGCGGGGTCGAGGAACTGGGAGAACATCACCAGGATCATCGAGTGGATCTTCGGGTTGAGCGCGACCGCGAGCAGCCCCTCCCCGAACCCCAGGCGCGTTCTTACGTCGCTCGCCTCCCCGGAGGTGGCCGAGGCGCGGAAGAAGCCCCACGCGAGGTAGAGCAGGTACACGACGCTGCCCCAGCGCAGGACCTGGTGCAGCGCGGGCAGCCCTTGCAGCACCCGCCCCAGGCCGATGCCGTAGAGGAGGCACAGCGCGACGTTGGCCGCCTCGAAGCCCATCCAGAAGGGCAGCGTGCCCCGGACGCCGAAGCGGCCTCCGGCGGTGGCGAGCACCGTGTTGCCCGGCCCGGGGCTCACCACCATGGGCACCGTGTAGCCCAGGAACAACACCCACACCTCGGCGGAAATCATGACGGGGCACCTCGCGGGCGCGGCGCGTCCATCGCGCCTTGTCACCGCGGGGGACAGACAGACTCCACTTCGGAGCGCCGACCCAGCGAGCTATCCTCGCGCGCTCGATAAAAGGGGCTCATCGAGCATGCGCCGCATTCCACCGCTGGGTGCCCTCCGTGCCTTCGAGGCAGGAGCGCGACACCTGAGCTTCACCCGCGCCGCCACGGAGCTGCGGGTCACCCAGGCCGCCATCAGCCATCAGGTGCGGCAGCTGGAGGACTGGCTCGGTGTCTCCCTGTTCGAGCGCCGGGGCCACGCGCTGACGCTGACGGCGAGGGGCGCCGAGTACCTGCGCGAGCTGACGCCCGTGTTCGAGCGCATGTCCGAGGCGACCACGCGGCTGTACGCGCGCGAGCAGGGACCGCTGCGGCTCACGGTGCTGCCCTCCTTCGCGGCGTGTTGGTTGTTGCCGCGCCTGGAGCGCTTCCGGAAGCAGCATCCGGACATCGAGCTGCACGTGAACAGCTCCGAGGCGCTCTGGGACTTCCTCGACGACCGCTTCGACGTGGGCATCCGCTCCGGGCTGGGCCGGTGGACGGGGCTCAAGGCGGAGCAGCTCGCGTCCGAAAGGCTCGCGCCCGTGTGCACCCCGGCGCTGGCGAAGCGGCTCCGCGCGCCTGGGGACCTGGGCAAGGTCCGGTTGCTCCACGACTCGCCCAAGGATGGCTGGAGGCGCTGGTTGGATGCCGCAGGGGTGTCAGGCGTGGACGCGGATCGGGGCCCGGTGTTCAACGACGCCGGGCTGGCGCTCCAGGCGGCCCGGCTCGGAGATGGCGTGGCGCTGGGGCGATTGATGCTCGCGGCGGATGACCTGGAGGCGGGCCGGCTGGTCCAACCCTTCAAGGCGGTCCTCCCCAACGACTTCAGCTACTGGCTCGTGCACCCGCGTCCCCTGACGGGCCGGCGGGACGTGGCGGCGTTCAAGGCCTGGGTGCTCGAAGAAGCCCGGCGCTGACCGCGCTTCGCGCGTGGCGCGAACCGTGGGCGGACGTGGCGCGGTGTACCTCCACGGAGTCCATGTGTATTGCCATTCAATCGGAATCCTGTGGCGGCGGTGTGCATTCGCCGTGAAATGTGATTATTCGTGTAACCGAGGCTTTTCTATTTTTATCTGCAATCGCAGAGTGCCCGTGCGTCAAACCCAGACCCGGAGAAAACACCATGCGGATGCAATGGATTGCGCTGGTTGTCGCGTTGGGAGTTGTCGCCTGCGGCGGGAGTTTCGAACCGGGGGAGGCGGACACGTGGGGAACGCATGAATCGGGGCTCACCCTCACCACGGAGGACCAGGTCGTGGCCCGGCTGCCCGCGAGCACGGGGGCGGGCTATGGCTACGGTGAGTACCTGCCTCCGGGTTACCTGACGTCCACCACGTCCTATCCGGTCATCATCCACCTGAACGGTGCTGGCGAGTTCGGCACGTCTCCGACGGAGGCGCACCTGTTGGAGTTCGTGACGCGCCATGGGGCGCTGAAGAACATCCACAAGACGGCCCAGGGCAAGGCGTACTTCGGACAGAACCAGGTGATGGTCTTCACGCCGCGAGCGCCGACGAACTGGCAGCCGGCGGCGATCGACGCGTTCATCAGCTTCATCGTGGCGAACTACCGCGTGGACACGACGCGCATCTACCTGACGGGTATCAGCTTCGGTGGCTACGGCGCCTGGCAGTACGCGTACACGTACGGGAGCCGTCTGGCCGCGCTGGCGCCCATGGCCACCAACATCGGCGCGCCGGGGCCCACCATCACCCAGCTGAAGAACGTGCCGGTGTGGGCGGTGCACTCGTTCGCGGACGGCAGCTCGCTGTCGGCTGAGACGTCATGGCTGATGAGCGTGACGAAGAACTACGGCCTGTTTCAGTCGGTCCAGGTGACGTCACCGACCCAGAAGGTGACTTACCTGTTCCCGGGCGCCAGCAGCCCCGTGTGGACGTTGCAGACCGGCGTGGTGGCCACCGGGAGCGACATCGCGCGTCTCACCGTGCTGCCCGGCGGCGTGCACGACTGCTGGACGCAGCAGTATGACAACTACGCGTTCTGGGATTGGCTCCTCGCCCAGCATCGCTAATTCTTCCGGGTCGCGGCCGCGAGGATGTATCGGGGCAGCAATTCCTCGCGGACCCGCTTCCACAGCGCGAACTGGCCGTAGTTGGCGCCGGTGAAGGCCACGGCCAGGTCGAGCTCGGGAATGACCATGACGTACTGCCCGCCGTTGCCGCCTGCTTCGTACTCCGCGTAGACGCGGTCGCCGACCTTCAGCTCGTGCCGCCACCACGCGTAGCCGTAGGTCCTGCCGGGGCTCATCTCCGCGTGGCGGGCCGTGGAACGCTCCACCCAGCGCCGGCTGATGACCCGCCGTCCGTTCCAGACGCCGCCGGACAGATACAGCTGTCCGAGCTTCAGCGCGTCTCGGGGGCGCAGGTAGAGCCCACCACCCAGGTATGCGTCGCCGTCGGGTGAGAGGTTGATGTGGTGGCGTCGCATCTGGAGCGGGGTTGCGACGGTGCGCTCGAAGAGTTCCGGCAGCCAGGTGCCCGTGGCTTCGTGCAGGACGGCGCCCAGCAGGTGGATGCCCGCGGAGCAATACACGGCGGTGTCTTCGCCGGGCTCGCGGGCCATGGGCAGGTTCAGCGTGTATGTGTACCAACCGGAGGGTTGGTCCTGGACGGTGTTCTCGTTGCCAGGGGAGCTGTCGTCGTTGTCGTCGCACGCGAGCCCCGACGTCATGGTCATCAGGTGTTCCACCGTGATGCGCGCCTTGCGCGGGTCCTGCGCGGCCAGCGCGGTGCCGCCGGGGAGCAGCGGGTACACAGGTGACTCCGGCCGCAGCTTCGCGCCCTGGTCGATGGCGGCGCCCACCAGCAGGGGCGCGAAGGTCTTCGAGGCGGAGCGCAGGTCGTGCGGCCGCTCAGAGTCCTGGCCGTGGAAGTACTCCTCGACGACGAGCTTCCCGTGGCGCGCGATGAGCAGTCCTTCGATGAGCGGCGTGGACGTGGGGCCCGGTGTCGTGTCGAGGATGCCCTGCATCAGCGCGCGGATGGGCGCTTCATCCATGCCGACGTCCGCGAGGGATGCCGTCGTCCAGCCGTCGCCGTCGGCGATGGGCTTGCGGTAGGTGTAGACGGGTTCGGCGGGCGTGCGGGGCTGGAGGCCCACGGCCTGGTCGCGTTCGCGGCGAGTGAGGTCGAGCGTGCCCAGGAAGAGGACGTTCAACGACAGCTTCCCGGCGTCGGCGTCATACGTGCCGGTGAGGCGCATCCCGCCGGGCCGGGTCTCCACGAGAGAGACGGCGCCGTCCTTCAGGGAGACGCGGAAGGTGCCTTGTCGTCCGAGGTTCTTCTCCGGGTTGCGGATGAAGGCGTGGATGGCTCCGTCCGGCATCTCCTGAATGACGAAGTAGAGCGTGAAGCGATCCTCCAGGGGCGCGACCCTGCCGCGCCACACGTCCTTCTGGAGGAGGCGCAGCTCCATGGGCGTGGCGTAGCGGACGCCGCCCACGAGGATGCGCGGTTGAATCCAATGCCCGGTGATGCGTTTCCCATCGGGTGAAAGCGACCCGCGGAAGTCACCCTGGCCCCCAGGGAGCGTGAACGTCAGGGACTGCTTGTCCAGGACGCCGGTGGCGGTGAAGCCTCCAATGGATGCACGCCAGCCGCCCGGGTCGCGGAAGAGGGTGAGCTCGCCCCGGACCTCGGGTCCATAGGTGCGCTCTCCGCCCCAGGTGCCGACCAACGCCTTCGCGGGGTCCGTGCCCTGGGCCAGGGCCACTCCCTGGGAGAGGGTGGCCAGGAGGAGCGACAGCCTCAGGAGGGAAGGGCGCATGCGGAGGGCTCGCGGTGTCGGGGCAGGAGGGCGCTTGCCCTACGGGTGAATGCGCACCCGATTGCAGGAGGCCCTTCGAATCCTCTGCTATGCGACCGCCGCCGCGAAGGATGCAAAGAGGTCACCTGGCAGCGCATGTTCGAGCCGCCAGGTGACTGCCATGGGCAGCTCACCTTCGTGCTTCATGTAGGTTGCAGGGCCGAGGAAGTAAAAGGCACGGTCATCACTGCGCTGCCGCGCGAAGAGCATGACGCTTGAGCCTTGCTGCGCATGATGTTGGTAACGCTGCCCCGTTTCGCTAGCAGCCCGCGTGACGGACTGGCTCTCCCAGTGGATGAGGTCTCGGCTGATGGCGTAGTCGCGATAGCGCGTCGTTGGGGAGAAGTGCCCACTCGTCTTGTCGAGCGTGAACGCGAGTAGGTCCGTCTTGGACTCTTTGGCCCAGTAAACGCCTGTTTGCCAGGGAGCTACTTTGGCCCCGTCGCCCACGCCAAACGCTGCCAAAATCTCAATGCGAGTGTAGCGAGCGTGCACGGTCAGCGGCACGTCCGGGTGGCTCACCAAGGGCGAAGGCAGGTGGGAAATACGTCCACTGAGTGTGTTGAGGAGCGCAAGGACCTCCTGACGAACCTGGGGGTGACCCCACAGGATTGCGCATCCTTCTTCAAGAGCGGATGCCTTGGTCACCGCCTTGTCGACAAGCGACGCGACCAACATCCGAAGCATGCGCCGGTCCACGAGCGAGAGTGCCTCGGTCTTTGGAGCTGCTTCTGACCCTAGGAGCCGACGGTAGGTGTCAATCCGCGCAGGGTCATCAAGATGCAGGAGTCGACCACAGGCCCGCCGCAAGGACGGCTCATAGGGACCTGCCGGAAGCACGGGGAGCCCTGCGTCTTGGCACAAATCCGACCAGCACTTGTCCGCTGAGTAGATGTCTTCAAGCTCCAACCCAGTCTCAGCGAGGAACCCAGTGAGAGACACAGCCGCGGCGCCCTTGGCATACCCGCGCAGTTCGTCCACCTTCTCGCTCCAGCGCGATGGGACGGCGCTGCGGATGCTTGCCAGGACAATCTCACTCGCCACGCGATCAAACTCCAGGTGGCAGCCCGCCGGGAGAAATGGAAAGCCTTTCTCGACTTGCCTAATCACCTCGGCGCGGGTTCCACCTAGGAGCGCGCGGAGGCGATGGTCGAACCGGAATTCAGAATGATGATGGCCCACGAAGTCGAGGACGGTGCACACCGACTTAGAAGGATGCCGACGAAGGCCGCGGCCCAGTTGCTGAAGGAAGAGCGTAGGACTGTCCGTGGGTCTCAGCATCAAGAGGGTGTCAACGGCTGGCACGTCAACGCCCTCGTTGAACAGGTCGATGGAGAACACGATGTTCACGCGCCGTTGCGCCAGGTCTCGAAGTGCCTGGCGGCGTTCGCCATCGGGCGTGTCGGACCAGATCGCAACGGAACGAATGCCAGCCGCGCTGAAGGCCCGCGCCATAAAGCGAGCGTGTTCGACGCTGACGCAGAAGCCGAGGGCCCGCATTTGAGAGAGGTCCTCTGAGCGGCGTGCGACCTCTTTCAGAACGAGCCGTACCCACGCGTCATTGTGCGTGAACAGATTCGAGAGGCTTTCGACGTCGTACCCTCGTCCTCGGCGCCATGGGACCTCGCGCAGGTCCATTCCGTCGTGGATGGCGTAGTACGCGAAGGGAACGAGTCGGTGTTGATCGATGGCGTCCCAGAGCCTCAATTCCGCAGCAATCCGGCCATCAAACCAGTCGAGCACGGGCATTCCGTCGCTTCGCTCAGGTGTGGCCGTCAGCCCGAGCAGTTCAGCTGGGCGGAGGTGCTCTAGGAGATTTTGGTAAGTCGGCGCGGCAGCGTGGTGGAACTCGTCGACAATCACTACGTCGAAGTGGGCCGCATCCAGATGCTCGAGGCCTGAAGCATTCAGGCTTTGGACGGAGGCGAAGACATGCTCGAAGGATCTGGGGCGGTCACCGCCAACCCACAGTTCGCCAAAGGAATGGTCGCGGAGCGCATGACGAAAGGTCGCGAGCGTTTGCGTGAGGATCTCCTCTCGATGCGCAACAAAGAGGAGCCGCGCGCGCGGGAGTTCCTCGCTCAGACGCGCGTAGTCGAGCGCTGCCATGACCGGTGAGCGTCAAGGTAGTTGTCGCGTGAGAGGGTTCAGCCGATGTGCTTCAGCTCCTGCACTTCCGGTGAGGGGTTGAGGCGCACGGGGCCCGCGGGCGTCCAGTCGCGGGTGTCGCGGCTCCAGC
>NZ_RAWR01000204.1:0-19464 GCF_003986945.1 Corallococcus sp. AB018
ACAGGGCGGACACGGTGCGGTTCACCTCCGGAGGCCGGTGGGTGATATCCAGGTCCCGACGATGAAATCCATTCGCATCTCCCAGCTCCTCGAGGACCAGGGCCACGACCTGCGGCTGACCCTGATGGCGGGCACCCAGGGGCTGGCGCGCACGGTGGACTCCTCGCGCATCCAGAAGCCGGGCCTGGCGCTGGCGGGCTTCACCGAGCACCTCCACCCGCACCGCGTCCAGGTCTTCGGCAACACTGAAATCTCCTACCTGGCCACCCTGGCGGAGGACGCGCAGCACGCCTCGCTGGCCAAGCTCTTCAGCGAAGAGGACCTGGCGTGCGTGGTGGTCACCAAGGCGCTGGACGTGCCGCGCGCGCTGGTGGACGCCTGCGAGGCCGCGGGCCTGTCGCTGATGAAGACGCCGCTGCTCTCCAGCGAGTTCATCCAGCGGGTGCAGAACTTCCTGGAGGACGCGCTCACGGAGTCCAGCAGCCTGCACGGCGTGCTGATGGACGTCTTCGGCGTGGGCATCCTGCTCCTGGGCAAGAGCGGCATCGGCAAGAGTGAAATCGCCCTGGACCTGGTGATGCGGGGCCACCGGCTGGTGGCGGACGACATCGTGGACGTCACCCGGCGCAAGGGGGCCGTCTACGGCGCGGGCAATCCGGTCATCAAGCACCACATGGAGATTCGCGGACTGGGCATCATCAACATCAAGGACCTCTTCGGAGTGTCCGCCGTCCGGGAACAGAAGAAGATTGAGCTTGTGATTGAGCTGCAGGAATGGGATCCGCACCAGGAGTACGACCGACTGGGCGTGGAGGACAAGCACCTGCAGATTGTTGGCGTGGACATCCCCCTGTCGGTCGTCCCCGTGCGTCCTGGACGCAACATGGCCACCATCGTGGAGGTGGCCGCGCGCAACCAGCTGTTGAAGCTTCAGGGCCACCATTCGGCGCGAGAGTTCGCCGAACGACTCAATCGAGCCATCGCCCAGGGGGCGATGCGCCGCACCTTGGGAGAAGAGGTCGAGTGACCGCCCCCGCGAAGCAGATCATCGTCATCACCGGCATGTCAGGTTCCGGTAAGTCCACGGCCATCCGCGCGCTGGAGGACGCCGGCTTCTTCTGCATCGACAACCTGCCGGTGCTCCTCCTGCCCAAGCTCACGGAGCTGGCGGGGGGCGGCAACATCGAGCGCATGGCGCTGGTCATCGACGCGCGCGAAGGCGTCTTCCTCAAGGACGCGCCCCGCGTGCTCGCGGACGTGCGCCGCGCGGGCCACCAGGTGGACGTGCTCTTCCTGGACGCCAGCGACGACAGCCTCATGCGCCGCTTCAGCGAGACGCGCCGCCGTCACCCGCTGGCCCCGGACGGCACGGTGGCGGAGGGCATCCACGCGGAGCGCGAGGCGCTGAAGGACCTGCGGGAGATGGCGGACCAGGTCATCGACTCGTCGGCGCTCAACGTGCACGACCTGAAGCGCATGGTGCAGGGGCGCTTCAGCCCGGAGCCCACGACGGGGCCCAGCCTGTCCATCATGTCCTTCGGCTACCGGTACGGGGTGCCGCCGCAGGCGGACCTGGTGTTCGACGTGCGCTTCCTGCCGAACCCGTACTTCGTGCCGGAGCTCAAGGGGCTCACGGGCAAGAACCCGAAGGTGTCCGGGTACGTGCTGGAGCGCGAGGAGACGCAGCAGTTCCTGGAGAAGGTCGTGGACCTCTGCCGGTTCCTGTTCCCCCGCTACCAGAAGGAGGGCAAGGCGTACCTCACGGTGGCGCTGGGGTGCACGGGCGGCAAGCACCGCTCGGTGTCACTGGCGGCGGAGATGGTGCGACGGCTGTCCGCGGACTACGGCCGCGTGCAGCTGTGGGACCGGGACATCGAGAAGGAGTAGGGCGCTGGAACGTCCTTGCGGACCCCCGGGTTTCAGTGCCGGGTGTCCGTGACGGGCGTGAAGCAGGCGCCGGTGATGCCCTCCTTCTCCAGGGCCTCCTTCACGGCCTCGGAGACGACGAGGGTGACGGGCCAACCCCAGGGGCGGAACACGCGGGCGCGGCCCACCTGGTCGGGGTCGATGCGCAGGCCTCGGACGGAGCGGTACTGGCCCACGCGCGAGGGGACGCCGTCGCCGGGGCCATAGTGGTGGACCTCCAGGCAGGCGGCTTCGTCCACGCAGCGGATGAGGCGTGTGGCGACGACGAGGAAGTACGGCTCCATCTGTCCCTCGATGTGCACGGGGATGAGCTGCACGTCCTCCGGCGCCAGGCGCGCGAGCACGGCGGCGACGCGCGGGTGCACCACGGGGGTGAGGCTGGCGCCGGCGAGGCTGAAGTCCAGCGGGGCGGCCTTCTGCTCGTTGGAGATGTGGAGGGGGCCGGGCGGGTTCACGGGGCGCCCGGCGGTGAACATCCACATGTCGCCCACCTCCTTGTCCTCCGGGTCCAGCGGGTCGCCGGGTTCCCAGCGGCCGGGGGCGCGGAAGTCGTCGTGCAGGTCGTAGAAGCGCGGGGGGGTGACGCCGGCGCGGCTGGACGTCTTGCGGTTGCTGACATGCGGAGCGGCCCCGTGCGCGACGATGCGGACGGCCGGGCGGCGTGGGCGGCTGGTGCGGACCGGAGGCGAGGACTCCTCCGAGACCGACGCGCGCGAGCGCCGGGGCGTGGCGACGGTGGGGCCGGTACCGTCGGGCAGGCTCTGCCGGTTCGGGGGGCTGCTTTCGGTGGGGCGGAGCCACAGCCGTCGCAGCGCGTTGGTGAGACGCCGGAACATCAAGCGATGTTACCCAAGCGCCTGCTGGAGGGGAGCCCTTCCTGTGGGCTTCCTCGCTCGTTCTCAAGGCAGGCCGGCGGCCGTACCGGTTTTCAACGAGGAGGAGGCTTCCCGGGGGCCGTTTCCAGCGTGGCTGGGCCGCGAGGGGCCATGCCATGGTCCGCGCCATGACGACTCCGAGCCCGAAGTCCGAAGCCCCCGCCACGCCGGAAGCCGTGTTCTCCAGCCTGCTCCAGGAACTGGGGGAAGCGGGCCGGGCCCCCACCGGAGCGGCCGCGTCGCCGAGGACGCCGGAGGCATTGGCGGCGGCCCTCTTCGACGTCGCGGGCAGGACGGGCGCGGCGATGTTCTCCGTCTGGGCGGCGGACGACACGGACAGCGTCTCGGAGGAGGACGACGGCGACGGCGACGAAGCCCGAGCGGAGACGGGCGGCCGGGTGATCAACGCGGGCATCACGCTGTTCTTCATCGCGAAGGACACGCCGGGCACGGTGGGCTTGCTGGGCGCGGAGCGGGTGCCCGTGCGTCAGCCCATGGCGTATGAGCTGTATCGGCCGTTGGGGAAGGCGCTGACGGCGCACGCGAAGCGGGGTGCGGATCCGGTGCTGCCCGACCGGGGTCACGTGTCCTTCCCGGCGGGCGCGGCGGATCCGGACATCGAGTTCCGAGTGTCGTTCCGCGAAGACGAACTGGGCACCTGGACCACGGTGTTGGCAAGGGACCGGGAGACGCGCCAGGCGTACCCGAGCATCGCCAGCCTCCCGCTCTCCGCCGAAGCGGCGGAGTTCCTCAAGGGGCTCTTCAACCGCCTGGACAAGACGCTGTTCAACGGCCAGTTGGTGCTGCTCACGGGAGCATCCAACACGGGCCGCAGCACGACCCTGCGGGCGGTGATGGATGCGCTGCCCGACAACGTGCACGCGCTCGCGGCCGTGGAGGATCCGAAGGGAGGGCCGGGAGGCGCCATCGGCGTCGTGAAGGTGAGCGCTGAGTTGAAGCTGGTGCAGGCGCTGCGTTCATTCCTGCGGCAGGACCCGGACCTCCTCTTCGCGGACGAGGTGCGCACGCTGGAGGACATGCAGATGCTCTGCACCGCGGCGCAGACGGGACACGCCACGATCGCCGTCCTGGAGGCGAAGACCCCCGAGGAGGGCTACGCGTGGCTGACGGAAGCCATGCCGGGGATTCCCACCCCTGCGCTCATCGTGCATCACACGCGTGACGCGGCAGGCGCCCTCGCGATGACGCTCCACGAGGCGAAGCCCACGGAGGACGGCAACAGGCTGCACGTCGTCCCGTGGGCGCCGCGCGGGTGAGGCGGGTTGGGACCGGCGCCACGGTGACGAACAGGCGAAAAATCGCCTCGTGACTCGCGCTGCCGCGAACATCCGGTGTAGCGGTCCCTCGTGCTGGTGCGCTTCGAGGTCAGGATGCCACCACAATGCCGAGAGCGGGCTAGCGGTGCCGGATCATTGCAAAGCCTCGTCAGGCGGGGCGTAAACACGGCGACGGCCCTACGCACGCGAAGTTTCCATCTGTCCACCTGTAAGGCCTGCCTCAGAGCGCCAAGAGGCTGAGTTCGCTCCATCGGAGCGCTGTGACAGGGTCCCCGCCATCTGATGCGTCCTGCGCGGCGGACTCGGGTCCCGCTCTGGAGACCCTGCGCGACGCCGTCAGTCAGAAGCGGCTGCCACTTCCGCTCTGGACACGAAATTGCAGTCGCCTTCGGAGTCATGGGTGCCCCTTTAGGAAGTGAAGGGGGCAGCGCCATGTCCATGCACTCGGGAATCGAATTGTCCCGGCTCGCGAAGGCCGTTCTGAACTCTATGCATACATTGATTCCGTGGGGGCTGTTCCGGGCTGTCGTGGCAGGCACATCTGCGCGGTTGCTATTGATCTCCCTGGCGCTCTGGGCTGCCGCCAGCGATGCCAACACTCCATCCAATCAGGTGGACCCCTCTGCCACTTGTGAGACCTGCTGCCAGCATCCCCCATGCTCGACGCCCCCCCCGCCCAGGGCGTGTACCTTCACGTCAGGGGTGAATAACGGTTGTTCGGGACTGAGCTATGCCAATGAGCAAGGGATCTATGGCCCCTGCGAAGTCACGGAGACCAGCAAGCGTGCGTGTAGTTGTGGAGCGACAGGCCAGGGAACCCAGATGTGCCTGGGGGATGGCAACTTTGGCGTCTGCCAGAGCCAACTCGCGCCCAGACCTGAAACGTGTAACTCGTGTGATGATGACCTTGACGGCATCGTTGACAACATCACCCCCCAAGGCTGCTCCGTGAACAAACCGGGTGCGTGCTCCGCCGGCCGGTTGATTTGCTCCAACGGAGACTACGCCTGCGAGCAGGTCATCTTTCCCACTCCGGAAGCGTGTGACGGCGTCGATAGTGATTGTGATGGCGTGCGCGACGAGGACGAGTTTGGTCGGATCTCTTGTGGTGTTGGAGATTGCTATACCTCGAAATACGCCTGTCAGGGCGGTGTCTGGCAGGTCTGCTTCCCTCTGCCGTCCTCCCCTGAAGTCTGTGACGGGCGGGACAACGATTGCGACGGTGTGAGTGATGAAGGGCTGGGAACATTGAGCTGTGGGCAGGGGCAATGTGCGGCATCCGTCCCGGCGTGTCGTGATGGCCAGCCCCAGACATGCATCCCGCTGGCTCCAGAGCTTGAGCGCTGCGACGGTCGGGACAACGACTGCGATCTCGCTGTGGACGAAGGCGATGTCTGCCGGTTTGATGACATGTCCTGCGAATGCACGCCAGTGCCACAGACGGAGGCCTGCGCCCATACCGCTTGCGGTGTCGCTCCGGATGGCTGCGGTGGCAGCCATGATTGTGGAACGTGCCCGACGCTGTGAATCCCATCCGCTCTCCTGATTCTCCGCATGGGGGCGTGCGAATCCGTCGGTGTGTAAATAATTTTCACTGAAACATCATAGATTATCTCGGGAATCACCATGAAACGAGTCTCTGCTTGCGCGGTGGTCTGGATCTATGCCACGCAACTCGTGGCCAGTTGTAGCCCTTCCGCTCCCATCAACGACACACGTCAACTCATGGCCACACGGCGCCAGCACATCGGTGATGCTTCGCCCCCTGTCGTCGATTCCGACACCGTCCTTCAGACCCAGACGAGTTCTTCGAAAGCCGCAGGCTCCACGATGCCTGGTGCATGGGTCACGTCGGTGGGCACCGCCCGCTACACGTTCCCATTGTGGACGTCTCCAGGGCGACTGGGCATCGAACCACGGCTGGCGCTGAACTACAGCAGCGACAGCGGCAATGGGCTGATTGGAATGGGTTGGAATCTCGCCGGCCTTTCACGCATCACACGCTGCCGCAAGACGATGGCCCACGATGGTGCCTCTGACCGGATCCGCTTCGATACGAGCGATCGCTTCTGTCTGGACGGCCAACGGCTGATGGTTGTCTCAGGCGCCTATGGTGCTGACGGAGCCGAGTATCGCACCGAGAATGATGTCTATGCTCGCGTTGTATCTCTGGGTGTAGGCGACAATGGACCCGCCACCTTCAAGATGTACACGAAGGATGGTCTGATCCTTACATTGGGGGGGAGCGGCTCCGCGACCCACCAGCAGCCCATACCGGAAGGGGGCACGCGCACCTTCGCCTGGGCCCTGTCCCGCGTCGAGGATCGCAGCGGCAACTTCCTCACGGTGACATACGACATTCCCGCTGCGGCAGAGGAGCAGCTGCCGGTGGAGATCCGATACACAGGTTCCTCCGTGGCGGGAGCACCTCCTGCGCTCGCGAGCGTCTCCTTCGCGTACGAACCGCGTACGGATGTGGTGGGCAGCTTCGCAGGCGGATTCTCCCTCCAGCTTCGGCGCCGGCTGAAGAAAATAGAGGCATGGGGGCCTACCGGGCTGGGCCAGACGCGCTCCTTGTTGCGTTCGTACACGCTGGGCTACCGCTACGACGGACTGCCGAACGAACCGAATGGGAGCGCCGCGGGAATCAGCACCCTGGGCGAAGTGACGGAGTGTGACGGAAGTAACATTTGCCGAAACCCCTTCCGGTTCACCTATGCCCAAAGCCTTGACCCCACTAGCTGGGGAAACCTGTGGAACTACGCGCTGACGACAGAGCCTCCAAATCCGAGCGCATATGCTGACCTGCAGTCCTTCTTGGGCGCTGACGTCAATGCGGACGGACGGGACGACCTCGTCTACCGCAAGCGGGTGGGAACCTCGGCCGTGCAATGGTTCGTGCGCTACAGCAATGGCACGGGTTTCGACGCCGAGAAGCCGTTGGCCTTTCTTCCGGTGCCCCCTTCTGCCGGGGAGTCCACCTCCGATGGGCGCTTCACCGACTGGGACGGAGATGGACTCCTGGACTTCATTGTTTCCACGAACAATGTCCCAACGGGCGAGCGGATCCTTCACCTGATGAAGAGCTGGGGCGGTGGCGCGTTCAGCCGAGAGGAGCAGCAAGCCGAACTTGGGACTTCGTTGCGCAACTTCTGGACCGTGGACCTGAATGGGGACGGACGGCTGGATTTGCTCCGCCCGACAGGGCTGCCGATGGGTGGCCAGGGCCTGGTTGGACTTGGGTACCGGCTGGGACCCATCAACAGCGGTGCTCCATTCTCCATGGGCCTCGCGCCTCCCAGTTTCCCCGCGTTGACAACGGCATTCCCGCTTGACCTGGACGGCTCGGGGCGCACGGGTCTGCTCATCCCCAGGTGGGAGAGCGATCCGGGTGATGACGCAATTCCCTATATGGTGGGCAGTAACTACTGGTTTCTGGGCATGAAGGCGGATGGAACCTCTCTTTGGAAGGAGACTTCAATCCCTCGTGAGGAGACGAGCGGACAGAGGCACTTGTTCGTTGACGTCAACCGCGATGGCCTGACGGACCTCGTGTCCTATCCTCAGGCCGGCGGAGACGCGACCCTCTCGCTCAACACGGGACTGGGCTTCGTGCCGCAACCCACACAGGGTTTCCCGGCTGAGGCCAAGGTGGGGCCGGCACTTGAATACCTCAATCCTCCGCCCGAAGGCTGGGGCAACACACGCCATTCCATCGATAACGGTGTGCGCGTGGCTGATATCAATGGTGATGGGCTTCAGGACATCGTGCTTTTGGATCAGGGTGTCGCGACTGTTCCGGGCTCCTTCGCACGGTCCCGGGCTCGGGTGCTTCTGTCGCGCGGGTCCAGCTTTGTTGATACCACGCTCTTCATCCCCATTGGCGCGGTGTCCGCGGATCGAGGGATGTATCGCTCGCTTGCGCTGGATGTGAATGGCGATGGGCAGATGGACTTCGTGCAGCCGGATAGCTCAGCCTCCGCACTCCAGATATGGATCCGACAGGGAGTAAAACCCTTTCTGTTGCGGTCGGCGACAGATGCCATGGGCGCACGGGTGGAGTTCGACTACGCGCCGCTCACGGACACGGCCACGTACACTCGAGGGCAGAGCTGCATCTACCCACAGCCCTGCGTGCGGCAGGGCATGTGGCTGGCTTCCGAGATGCGAACCGAGGCGGGGCCGGGCCACCCGATGCGCCGCGTTTCCTACCAGTACGAGGACGCCCGCCTGGATGCCATGGGAAAGGGGCTGCTCGGCATTCGCAAGCGAACGGTGACGGACCACTCTTCTGGATCCGTCTCGCGTGAGACCTATGCCCTCGCTCCTCTCGTGGGGACGAGGTACCCGCTGGCGCGGCAGCTTCTCAATCGTACGGTGCGCACCCCGCTGTCGAATGGCAGAACCTGGATCCGGGAAACCGTCGCCACTCCTGCGTATGTTGAGCGCACCGCGGCGGATGGAACTCGCTACTTCGCCGTCTACACGGCATCGAAGGCCGAGCATGCGTACGAACTGGGGCTGCCCACGCTGTGGTCCGTGACGCACACAGTGGAGGATTTCGATGCGGACTTCGGCAATGTGAAAGCGGAAAAGTGGGTGTGGTCGGATGGTTACGTGTCGCGGCGTGACACCACCTATGAGAACCGTGCCTCGACATGGCAGGTGGGACTGCCCAGCCGGGTCACGGAGACCGCTACGACTGCCCTGGGGGTATCTCGTGCGCGCAGCCGGAGTTTCACCCATGCCCCGGGCTCGGGCCTGCTCACGGACGAGGTGATCGAGCCGGACTCGACGGACCTCGACGTCTACCTGGCCGCCCACTACGACTACTCGCCGGACGGAATGGGGCTTCGCAGCGGCGTGACGCTGCGGACCCTGACCGGAGAGACACGGACCACGTCATACGAGTACGACGCCGCCACGAAGACCACTGTCTCCGCCATCATCAATCCGGCCGGGCATCGCCAGATGATGGCCTATCACCCTGGACTGGGTGTGCTGGCCGCAACCGTTGATGCGAATGGGGTGCGCCAACGCCGGCAGTACGACGCTTTTGGCCGCCTGCGCGTCGAGGACGGACCGACGCTCGCGGATGTTTCGTACGAATACCTGCCGGGCAGTATCCGGACGACTCGGGCGGGAGGCAGTGCGGAAACGGTCTTTCTGGATTCCTTGGGTCGAGTGGTGACACGGCAGCGCCAGGATTTCGCCGGCAGCCCTACTGAGGAGAACTACCTCTACAACGCTGCTGGACGCCTGGTGGAGGTGCAGCGTCCCTCTCCTTCGGGCGGGACGGCTGTGGCGAGCACGCGCTATCAATACGACGAGCTGGGGCGCCTCACCCGGCTGACGCAACCGGACGATAGCTTCCGTCTCCTGACCTATGAGGGGCTGACCCTTACGGAAACGGATGCGCGGGGCAATGCCACCAAGACCGAACTGAATGGTCGCGGGTGGGCCGTGAAGGTCAGCGAGCCGAACCCGGTGGGGGGTGTGCTCAACACGATCTTCGAATACGGCCCTTTTGGCACGGTGACGGGAACCGAGTCCGTGGGGCGACACGCCAGCATGGAATACGACGTGCGGGGCCGGCGTACCCGGTTGGCCGACCCTTCGAACGGCGTATCCGTGACGCGTTACAACGCCTTTGGTGACACGCGCTTCATGGAGGACGCGGAGGAAGAGCAGCAGGTCTTCCTCCGCGATGCCCTGGGCCGTACCACCAAGGTCGTCACTCCGCTTGGAGAAAGCACGTACTCCTGGGACACGGCGGTCAACGGCGTGGGCGCACTGGCGGGCACGACGAGCGCGGACGGTGTGTCCACCGCCTATGCTTACGACACGCTCGGTCGTCGCAGCCAGGAGACGACTCTGGTAGAGGGCGCTCCCTACGCCTTCGACTACACCTACGACGCGTACGGCCGGCTGAAGATGGTCGCCTATCCGGAAGTCCGGGGGGTCTCACGCCTCCAGCTCCAGTATGGCTATACGCCGCGTGGAGACCTGCTGGACGTGCGGAACGTTGCATCACAGCTTGTCTACTGGCAGGTGGGGGCTCGCACGGCCAGCGGGCATTTGAGCCATGCCGTTCTGGGAAACGGTACGGAGAGCCATTACGGCTATGACAGCGTGGGCTCATTGCGTCTGGTGGAGACGGGGTTGGGAACGTCCAACCTCCAGCGACTGCTCTTCAGCTATGACGCGAACGGCAACCTCACCGAACGCAATGACGGCGTGGCGGAGTCGACCGAGGAGTTTGATTATGACAGCCTGGATCGACTGACTCGATGGACGGTGTATCAGAATTGCCAGCGCGCCATCTTTGAGTACGGCTTCTCGCCGGACGGCAACCTCACGAGCCGCACGACCGTGGAAGGTGGCTCTCCCAGCGAGTCGTATGTCTATGGCCAGAACGGCGCCCCGCCGCACGCCGTGACTCAAGGCCCCCCGGGTTCATACGGATATGACGCGCGTGGCTTCCGGGTGACGGCCCCGGGGAGCACCAGCGTGGAGTACACGGTGGCAGGGCTCCCCCACCGCATCCAGCGTGGCGCGGAGGAGCTGACCTTCCAGTACGACGCCTTCGATGCACGTGTGCGCAAGGCGCGCTCCAACGGGGAGTCTTCCGTCATGGTGGGGGCCGGGCTGTACGAGAAGCAGGTGGAGAGATGGCGGACGCGCCACCTGTTCTCCATCACAGCGGGGGGACGGCCCGTTGCCCGAGTGACGCTGACCCGGAGGGAGTCAGGCCCGTTCGTGCAGGACATCGCCTACGTTCATCGCGATCCGCTGGGCAGCGTGGAGGCGCTCTCCGACCAGCAGGGGGCGCTGGTTGCTCGGATGAAGTTTGACCCGTTCGGTCGTCGTGTCTTCCCTCAGGCGCTTGCAACGGCCAACCTGCCCGTCCTGGGGAAGGGCCTGCCTGAGGGTTTCACCGGCCATTCACATGACGATGAATTAGGGCTCATCAACATGAAGGGACGCGTCTACGATCCATCCGTAGGCCGCTTCCTGACTCCGGACCCGTTCGTCCAGTCGCCGTTCAGGAGTCAGTCCCACAACCGCTACGCTTACGCGTGGAACAATCCGCTTCGCTACACGGATCCAAGTGGGCTCATGAATGATGGGGGTTGCGTTGGAACCCCTGATGATGGCGGATGCTGGGAGAACGTCGCGGTAGGAGGTGACGGAGGCGGGCAATCGAGTGACCCCAACGTCTACGGCCCCTACTTCGGCTGGCAGAACGACACCTGGTATGCGACGGGGCCAGACGGTCGGAGACGAGGACCGGGGCGTGTGCCAGGAAGTGTGACGGCGGGCGAACTCGAGGCGATGACGTCCGAGGCGCGTCGGGCATTCTTCCAGGCCGAATCGACAGGGGGCCAGGTGCCCGCCAACTTCGGTACGGATGAACTGGATGCTGCAGTCGACCAGGTCGACGATCAGTTCCTACTTGGCATGGCGAAGATTGTTGAGCGCCTCGGGCAGGTTGCAGGCAGAGGGGACTCGGGAGACGATGCGACCCAAGCGACGGCTGCCGTGATCGCCGTCAAGGTTGGAGGGGACGGTGGACGCGGCGCAAACAATCTGAAGCCTGACCTTAGGGCGGAGGGGCCGCATACGACGTTCAAGAAAGATTCGCAGGGGCGTGTCACTGGTTACGCGGAATGGCAGCCGAACCCGCGGAATCCGACGGGCTTTGACCAGGCAAAGCGAGTGGATACGCAGCACGCGAACCCCCACACGCACAACAACGTTCCAACGCCGCACGTCCATGAAAAGTCCGCGCCAGGGGGCGTACGGCCCCCGCGACCGGATGAGTTGCCTCGATAGGGGAGCGCACCATGCCAATGCCGCCGCACAAAGTGGGGATCGTGGTTGATCAGGGGTTCGGAGACCGGGTGGCTGAGCTGGCTCGCGCCTTTCACGTATGGGTCGTTGAATCGCGCGAGAACACTCCAGTCATCCAAGGAGTTTGGAAGAGCGGCTTGGGGGATGCGGCAGCCGATCCTCTTGCGGTGGGCGTCACGTCATTCGCCGCTCTCGAGGGAGAATCTCCTGAGGCGATGTGCGCCAGGATTGCCGGTGATGTGGCCGAGCACCATGGTGAGTTCGCACACGACCCCCCGTGGTCCGAAATGGAGGTCTTCGGGGTCAAGTTGACTTCAACCTTGCGGCACGTCTTCGAAGAACTCGAAGCAACGGCCTGCATTCCAACTCCGGAGGGGTTCGTCTGTCGGCGGTTGTTGCCGAGCGGCACCTGAGCGCCCGGCCACGGATGCAGACAAGGCACCGCACATCGTCTCCTTCTCAGCTTGTGCATCCGCGCCCTCTTCCTTCGGGAGGGGGCGCGGTCTTCTGGGCTCGGGCTCTTGGAAGAGGGTTCCGGGAGTATCCAGCGGAACGCTGTATTCGACGCGGAACGGAGCCCCCGCGACCAGGGGCCTCCACCCCGCCGTGAGTGCCCGCCGGCTCATGTCGCGAACCTGGCCCGGAGTGACGGCCCTCTGGTGCGACTAGAAATGGGGCTCACCGAAGCGAACCCGGCAGGTGCCCTTCCTGGGAAGGGTCATGCCGCGTGAGCCTCCCGGGTCGCCGTCAGCTGCCGCATGCCCCAGCGCAACGGAACGCTGCCATCCGCGCGTCGCAGCGGTTCCACGGCCTGAAGGAACGAGGCCTGGAGCGACGCCTGTGCAGCCGGGGACAGACGGTCCGCATCGTACGTCGTGAGCAGCGACTCCCAGACCTCATGGGGCGACCCATCCCCCTGCACGGAGAGGGACTGCACCGCGACGTCCACGAAGCCTTCGGCGAAGAGTTCTCGCAACCCATCGCTAGTACGGACCCTCGGATCGCCCAGCCGAGTGGGAGGAACCGCCGCCGCGCTCTTCATGAGTCCGGCGAACACCTCCAGCGCGTTGCCCGGCACCAGGTCTCCACCCACGACGATGGACACCCGTCCGCCCGGCTTCAGCACGCGCCGCATCTCCGCGAGCACGGTCTCCACGTCGTCCATCAGCATGAGCGCCAGGTGGCTCAGCACGACATCGACATTGGCATCGCCGAGAGGAAGCGACTGCGCGCGTCCCTGGAACAGTGCCGCAGCGCCGTGCAACCGCGCCCGTGCCGCGACAAGCTCGTGCTCGCTCATGTCGAGCCCCATCAGGGACAGCCCGGGCTGCTTCCTCCGTGCAAGCAGCTCCAGGAGGTAGCCATCCCCACAAGCCAGGTCGAGCACCGCCAGGGGCCGCGCGTCGTGAGGCACGACCGCCTCCAGCAGCGCATAGGTTGAAGGCGCCGTCTCCTCATCCCGCTGCACGGGCGCGTGCCCGAACCATCGGGACGTCACGCCCGCGAGGCGCGCATGGAAGTCCAGCAGGTATGACTCGGAAGGGGAGGGCATGTGCACCTCTTCAGCGCTGGGGTTTGTCTCAGGGAAGATCCATCAGCCAGGAGTGCCAGTCTGTTGGAGCCGTCCATCGCTGGTTGTATTGCTGCCGCTCCTCAGGAGACAAGCGTTGCCAGAACGGAGACCAGACGTGAGCAAACCAATACTCCCCATTGCCCTGTCGCCATCCTGAAGACACGGGCTCGTACCCGGGAAATGCCTTCCAGGGGGGCGCCATGTCCCCGGTCTGGTTGAGCTCCCGGGTCTTGAGGAGAAACGCTTCGTTCTGCCCGATCAGCGCAACCTGGCAGACCCACTCGCTCCAGGAGTTCACCTGGACCAGGAGTCGCGCTTCGTCCTGGCGCCCATGCTCTTCACAATGGGGAACCGCCGCCAGGATCTGCTTCCGGCGAAGGAGGCCCATCCATCCTGGGGCAGCATGGACTGGCAGGAAGCGCTGCACTGCTCGCAGACAGACGCAGCACTCCTGGGGGAACGCCAGAGACTGTTCCGTCCGCCAGCGCTCCAGTGCAGGGACGGAAAGGAACACCTCCGCCTGCCGCAGCATGGGATAGCCCATGAATGCTAGGCTCGTATCGCTCACGGGCAGGGGCTGCTCTCGCACGGGGACCGAAGATTTCTCGAGCCCGAAGACGCGGTGGATCTGTCGGTCCAGATTCATGATCCCCAAGAGTCAGACCCCTCAACCGAGGGTACCTTCAGCGCCGGGGCTTCTTCTGTCCCGCGTTCGTGGCTTCCGCATTGAGCGCCAGCACGGAGTACAGGTTCATCGTGTAGACGCTGTTCTCCGGCTCCAGGTCCGAGGCCATCTTGAAGAACGCACTGGCGCGTTCGTAATCGCGCTGGTGGTTCAGGATGATCATCCCCATGCGGTTGTAGAGAGGCGCGGGCTTCGGCAGGAGCCCGATGCTGCGCTCCAGCAGGTCCAGCGCCTCCGCCATCTTCCCCGCCTGCTCCAGCCTCACGACACGCTGGAGCACCTCCTCCTGCGCGTCCTCCTTCCTGGCCACCGGAGCCGGTGCCACGGAAGGAGGCTTCGACGTCAGTGCCGAGGCCAGTGAGACCGAAGGCATCGGCGCCTGCCGCGGAGCCTGGGTTCGCGCCGCCGGAGCCGCCGCCACCTTCGCGGCCGCAGCCGGAGGCACGGTCTTCGGCTCGCGCGAGAACGCAGGCACGCCATCCCCCGTGAACGCCACCTCCGCCGACGCCAGCGTGCCCACCAGCTTCGTCACGCCGCGCTCCGACAGCGACTCGAACACCGCGCGCAGCTCCAGCTCCGTCAGCTGGGTGATCATCGCCATGTCCGCCAGCGCCGTGCGCCCGTCCACGAACGACAGCACGTACGCCTCGAACGGGCTCAGCGGCCGGTTCACCAGGTCCAGGCTCGCGACGATGACCGGCCGCACCGGAGGCCCCTTCGTCTTCGGCTGGGCGTGCGCCTGGAACGTCACCACCCGCGTCGCCTCCTGCTGCGGCGGACGGGGCACTCCGCGCGCTCCCGTCTGCTCCGGCCTCGTGAGCAGCGCGCGCACCAGCGACACGTTGTCCCGGGGCGGCAGGTCCTCCACGCTCCTCACGAGCAACAGCTCACAGCGCGCGCACTGGAAATCCCCCGGCTTGCACGACGCGCCACAGTGCGGACACGCCAGGTCCTCCGGCGGGTGCTCGAAGGCGTGCGCGTCCGCGTAGTAGTGCTTCCGGATGGCCGCGCGGATGGACCTGCGCACCGCCACGAACGGCAGCACCTGCGCCACGCCCACCGTCTTCGCGATCTCCTCCAACGCCCGCTGCCGCTGCGGCTCGGAGATGGCCACGTACAGCGCGTCCTGCACCAGCCGCAGCGGCATGAAGTCGAAGCCCTCCGCCAGCCGCACCGGCACCCGCTCCAACAGCGCCGCGTCCACCTTCGCCTGCGCCAGCTTCTCCGTGGACACGAAGCGCGTCTTCAACTCCTGCGCCAACAGCCGCAACACCGGCGTCTCGTCCACGCCCAGCCGCACCAGGCACTCACCCAGCTTCAGCCCCGTCTCCTTCTGCCGCGCGAGCGCCCGGGACAACACCTCCGGCGTCAGCACTCCATCCAGGACCAACTGCTCCCCGAGCTTGCGCGTCATGCCCCCGATTCAAGGACGCCCGGGCCCACCCCGTCCACCGGCATCCACGCCACCTACACCGCTTTCCCGCACGTCCTGTTGCGAATGTGTATTAACAACACTAAGATGGTGTCCAGGTTACACAAACCAAACGCAGCAGGTGAGGGGGATGCGCGGATGTTCTTCGGGTACATGAAGTCGACGCCGACCACGTACGTGATGCAGTACCGGGACGGCGAGGTGGTCCGCGAGGGCGCGGGCCTGTCGTTCCTCTATTGGAAGCCGGCGACGACGCTGGTGGCGGTGCCTCTGTCGAGCGCGGACGTCCCGTTCGCCTTCAACGAGGTCACCCGCGACTTCCAGCCGGTGACGATCCAGGGGCAGCTGACATACCGGGTGGAGGACGCGCGGAGGCTGGCAGGGCTCTTGGACTACTCCATCACCCCGGCGGGGCGTCACCGCTCCGACGACCCGGAGAAGCTGTCGGACCGGCTGGTGCAGGCCGCGCAGGTGCGGGCCCGCGCGGTGGTGCAGTCCCTGAGCCTGCGCGAGGTGCTGGTGCAGTCCGACATGCTGGAGGCCCGGGTGCTCGCGGCGCTGGCGGAGGCGGAGTCCGTGAAGGCGCTGGGTGTGCACGTGATGGCCTTCTCCGTGCTCTCCATCCAGCCCACGCCGGAGATGGCGCGCGCGCTGGAAGCCGCCGCGCGTGAAGGGCTCCAGCGTGAAGCGGACGAGGCCATCTACGCCCGCCGCAACGCGGCCGTGGAGCAGGAGCGCCGCATCAAGGAGAGCGAGCTGGCCACGGAGCTGGTGGTGGAGGAGCGCCAGCGCCAGATTCGCGAGGCGAAGATGGCCGCGGACATCGCGGTGGAGGAGCAGCGCGCCGCCCTCATGGAGCGTTGGGTCCAGAACGAGCGCCAGTCCGCGGATGCGCGCGCGTACGCCTTGGAGAAGACGCTGGCGCCGGTGAAGGACGTGGATTGGAAGACGCTCCTGGCCACGTCCGCCAACGGCGCCGACCCCGCGCTCCACATCGCCCTGGCCTTCCGCGAGATGGGCGAGAACGCGCAGCGCATCGGCGAGCTCAACGTGTCGCCGGACCTGCTGCGCTCGCTCTTGCCCGCAACCTCAGGCCCTCGCGGCAACAACCCCGGCCCCGCGCCCAAGCCCGGCCGCCCGGACGTCCACAACTTCGACCCCCGCGACCGCTGAAGTCCCGCGAAGGAGGCTCGCCATGTTCGAGAAGGTCGTCCTCGTCACGCGCAAGACGCGGCTGGCGGACCTGGTGGTCCGCTTCAACACCAAGAAGCAGGCGAAGTTCTACGTGGAGCACAACGGCCAGGACTTCAACGGGTTCGAGGCGGAGGACGACACCTACCGCCGCGCGGTGGACGCCCTTCGCTCGCAGCTGGACGTGGGGTTGCCGGTGCAGCAGGTGGACCGCTCGCTCGTGCCCACCTTCCTCTTCACCGGCAAGGAGGTGGTGGTGGCGATAGGGCAGGACGGGCTCGTCGCCAACGTGGCCAAGTACGTGGGCAGCCAGCCGCTCGTGGGCGTGAACCCAGACCCGGAGCGCTTCGACGGCGTGCTCCTGCCCTTCCTCCCGCGCGACGCCCGGAGCGCGGTGCAGCGGACCCTGGAGGGCCGCGCGAGGATGCGCCAGGTGCAACTGGCGGAGGCGCGGCTCCAGGACGGCCAGCGGCTGCTCGCCTTCAACGACCTGTTCATCGGCGCGCGCACGCACGTGTCCGCCCGCTACCAGGTCCGCTACGGCGGCAAGGAGGAGTCGCAGTCCTCCAGCGGGGTGCTCGTGTCCACCGGCGCGGGTTCCAGCGGGTGGCTGTCGTCCGTGTTCGCGCTCGCGCAGGGGCTCACCCGCTGCACGGGCGGCACGCCGGGGAAGCCCTGGACGCTCGGTTGGGAGGACGCGCGGCTCGCCTTCGTCGTGCGCGAGCCCTTCGTCAGCCGTCACTCCGGCGCGGACATCGTCGGCGGCTTCGTCACCGCCCAGGCGGAGCTGGTGCTCGAGTCCCGCATGCCCCAGGGCGGCGTCATCTTCAGCGACGGCATGGAGGAGGACTTCCTCACCTTCGGCGCCGGCGCCACCGCCCGCATCCGTCCCGCCGAGCAGAGGGCTCGCCTGGTCGTCCACTGAGACACCGCACCCGATGCGACAGGTCCCAAGAATCCGGTATGCCCCGAGTACCGTTGGACCTCGCGGGCCCTCCCGGGATTCCCAGGTGATACAGCCGCTCCCGCGCGACGGCACGGTCGCCTTCCTACCCACCGAGCGGGGGCGCCGGGCTCGTCCCGCGGGGCACGCACCGCGGGGCCGCACCGCGCATCTCCTAGAGCGTGGGGAGACCGCGCCCGGCTCCCCGTCCGGCAGACGACACCCCGTCCCTTCCCCGGACCTGAAATTCCAGGCATGGTGGGCGCAGTCGCCTTACCTTCGAAGCGAAGTCGTTGGGGAAGCGGTTCCCAGGTGCAGGCGGAATACTTCGCCGGAGTTGCGTCCGGTCGTTGATGGGCGTAGGACGCAAATTCTCCCGGGAAGTGGCTCAGGGGTGATCAATGGTCGGCCTCGTCATCGCATCGCACGGGCGTCTCGCGGATGAGCTTGTCTCAACCGCTGAACAGATCGTGGGCAAGCTGCCCGCCGTGGCTACTTGCAGCATCGAGCCGGGGGCCCCTGTCGAGGACCTCCGCGCCAAGATGAAGCAGGCGGTGAAGACCGTGGATGAAGGGGACGGTGTCATCATCATGGCCGACCTCTTCGGAGGTACCCCCTGTAAGGAATCGCTGATGATGTGTCAGCGGATGAATCTGGAAGTCCTGGCCGGCGTCAATCTGCCCATGCTGCTGAAGGCCAACTCGCTCCGTTCGGAGCAGATGGCCCTGTCGGACATGGCCAACCAGCTGGCGTCGTACGGCCAGCGCAACATCACCTGTGCGTCCGCCCTGCTTCGCGAGGCCCAGCAGCAGCCGCGAACTTGACGGACCCGCACGGGTCGGCGATTCGAGACTGCCGTGATCACCCTGGTCCGCGTCGACAACCGCCTCATCCATGGTCAGGTTGTCGAAGCCTGGCTCCCCCACCTCAAGGTGTCCCGAGTGGTGGTGGCGGACGATGAGGCGGCCTCCAGTCCACTCATCCGTGCCGCCATGGCGCTCGCCGTGCAGAGCGCCATCGAGGTGCTGATCCTCCCCCTGGCCCAGGTGGACTTCGCCGCCCTGTCCAAGGACGGCGTTCGCACCCTGGTGCTCCTGAGGGATGTCGCCTCCGTGCCCTTCGCCTTCCAGCACGGGCTGGTCATGGACCAGCTCAACCTGGGCAACGTGCACTTCGGCACCGGAAGGCGGCAGGTGTCGCCGTCCGTCTTCCTGGCGGAAGGGGAGCTGCAGGCCCTCCAGCAGCTGTCCGCGCAGGGCGTGCGCGTGGAGGCGCGCGCCGTGCCCGCGGAGAAGTCCGTGGACCTGCCGGACCTGACCGAGCGCTGGTCGAAGGCCGGGTGAGCCGGTGAACGTCGGCTGGACCCAGGTGGCGCTCGCGTGTCTCTGGGGGGGGCTGGTGGCCGTGGAGCGCAAGGCGTTCCTCCAGGCCATGCTGTCCCGGCCCCTGGTGGCCGCCACGTTCATGGGCGCCCTGCTGGGCGACGTGGGCGGGGGCCTGTCCGTCGGCATGCTGCTGGAGCTGTTCTACCTGGGCACCGCCAACCTGGGCGCCTCACTCCCTGAGAACGACACGCTCGCGGCCACCGGCACCGCCGCCGCCGCCGCCACCCTCACCGCCGCCACCGGCGCGGGCTCCACGCCGGCCATCTGGTCGCTGGCCGTGCTGCTCTTCATCGGGCTGGGGC
>NZ_RAWR01000205.1:0-19328 GCF_003986945.1 Corallococcus sp. AB018
GGGCGGGAGGGCGCCCCATGGTAGGTTTGGCACCTCCATGTCCGCTCCCGCTTCGTCGCTCAAGGCCGTCATCGTCGCGCTGTCCGGCAACGTGTTGGTCACGCTCATCAAGTTCATCGCCTTCTTCCTGTCGGGCTCGGGGGCGATGCTGTCGGAGGCGATCCACTCGTTGGCGGACACGGGCAACCAGGTGTTGTTGTTCCTGGGGTTGAAGCGGGCGGCGCGCGTGGAGGACGACTCGCACCCGTACGGCTACGGCGGCGAGCGCTTCATCTTCGGCATCCTGTCCGCGTCCGGCATCTTCTTCGTGGGCTGCGGCGTGACCGTCTACCACGGCATCCAGTCGCTCCTTCACCCGCACGTGGCGGAGACGGGGCCGGTGACGTTCGGGGTGCTGGGGCTGTCCTTCCTCATCGAGGGCGGCGTGTTGCTGTTCGCGGTTCGCGGGCTCCTCAAGCAGGCCGCGGGCGAGCCCTTCTTCCGCTTCGTGCGGACGAAGGCCGACCCGGCGTCGGTGGCCATCCTGCTGGAGGACGGCGCGGCGGTGCTGGGCCTGGTGCTGGCGACGGCGGGCATCGCGCTGGCGCACGTGACGGGCAACCCGCTGTGGGACGCGCTGGCGTCGCTCACGGTGGGCGTGCTGCTGGGGCTCATCGCCATCTACCTGATGGTGGAGAACCGGGAGCTGCTGCTGGGCCGGTCGGTGCCGGCGGACGTGGAGCAGCGCTTCGAGGACCTGCTGCGCGCGCGCGTAAGCCTGGCGGACCTGCACGACGTGAAGACGCGGCAGCTCACGCCGGAGTCCTACCAGTTCAAGGCGGAGCTGCGCTTCAGCGAGTCCTTCGTGGCGGCCCGGCTGGCGGAGGCCCTGCCCGCGCAGGGGCTGCCCCCTGTAGGCGTGGAGCGCGAGCGCGCGTTGACGGACGCGGCCCGGCACCTCATCCGCACCCTGAGCGAGGAGATCGACGCCATTGAAGCGGAGGTCCGCCGCGCCATCCCGCAGGCGAAGCACATCGACCTGGAGCTGGAGCACCTGACCGCCGCCGCCGCCGAGGCCGCGGAGCTCCGTGCCCGCACCGGGTAGGCTTTGCCTTGAATCCTGGTTTTATTGCTTAGGCCGTGCTATGCGCTTTCCCGGTTCCCCTCATCAGGGTGGCGAGACGGGATGCGCGGACGGAATGCATGGAGCGTGGGCGTGGCGCTGCTCGTTGGCTGCGCCGGCACGTCCTACTTCCAGAGCGGCAGGGACGTCTTCTTCGGCCAGCGGGGCGAGAGGGTCTGGGTCAAGGGCCCCTGGCCCGCCATCCAGCCTTCCTCGAACGTGGACGAGGTCATCGACCAGCTCTGTCCGGCGGTGATGGCGTTGGACCGGGCCCGGGAGCGGGACTACGGCCAGGAGTACTGCGGGCTCATCTATTCGCTGGGCGGCGGGGAGTACTACGCGAGCTGGCCCTCGCCGCTGGGACGCACGACGTTGGTGGGCGCGGACCTGCGCCGCAAGAGCTGCAGCGTGCCCAGCGTGGTGAAGGACGACCGGGGCCTGCCGTCCACCCTGGCGGACTTCCACAGCCACCCCTGGTTCCCGTCCGGCATGTCACAGGAGGACCGCTGGGGTCAGTCACAACGTTGGACCCTGCGCATCCAATTTGATGCAGGATGCACGGTGACGAAGCTGGTCCCGTACAAGGGCGAGCCGCGTCCCGGTGAGGTCTATCTGCGGCAGGGCAAGGCGTGGAAGCTCATCGGGTACATCCACGAAGCGGACAAGGACACGGGCTTCATCACGCCCGTGGAGGACTAGATGGGGCGCCAGGGTTTGTCATCGCGGCGGGTGTGGATGAAGCGCGGGCTCGCGGCGCTGCTGGCGTTGCCCCTCACCGGCTGCGTGCTCTTCGCGAGGCCCATCCGTCCGCCGCGCGCCTCCGACGAGGAGATGGCCCGCTTCCAGTTCCCGCTGGACCTGCCCGCGGAGGGACGGACGCAGACGCCCGCCCTGGTGGCGGTGGCGACGCAGTTGGCGATGGATGACTTCCGTCCGCTGGACCTGAAGCCGCACAACGGCGCGACCGCGGACGAGCTGTGCCTCTACCGGCGGGACTCCTTCGACGTGTGGACGGCGCCCGGCCCGGAGGGCGTGATGTTCGTGCGCTTCGTGCCCCGGCAGGACGTCTGCAACTCCGAAGGGCCCGTGACGGACGCGAGCGCCACGTACGCCATCGACACGCGCCAGTGGCGCATCCTGTCCATCCAGCGCTAGGCCGCCGTCGCACCCGAGGGCGGCGCTTCATCCGGCGCCGCGCGCGTCAGGCCCAGCACCTTCTCCCGCTGGGGCCACGGCCACGCGCCGGTGACCATGGCCAGCTTGCCCGCGAGCACCGAGCACACCGCGACCTGGAACGTGCAGATGTACGAGATGATGCCCATGTCTCCGAACACCTGGTTCAGGTAGGACGCCACCACGCCCACGATGACCAGGCACGCGGTTCGATGTTCCGCCGCGTACGCTCGATGGTACGCGCGCGCCGCCAGGTACACCGTCACCACCAGGTACATCCACACGCCCGTGAACCCGAACCACCCGCCGAAGGCCAGCAGGCCCAGCAGCGAGTTGTGCGGGTGGAAGCGGTACGTGGGGAACACGAACGCGATGTTGGGCAGCGGGTAGGGCTCCAGGAACTCGTGCCCGTAGCCCGTGCCGAACACGGGGTTCGTGTTCCAGGTCGCGATGAGGTTGAGGTTCTCGATGTCGCGGTAGTCCAGCTCTCCTTCGGCGTGCTGGCCCTCGATGATGGAGCGGAAGGTCGCCACCGGCTTGAAGATGCTGCTGCTGGAGCTCCACCCGGCCAGGAAGTACACGACCAGCAGCGGCGAGCACGCGATGAGCCCTCGCGTGATGAACTTCTTCAGCGGCGTCCACGGGTTGAAGAGGTACGCCGCGGCCAGCCCGCCCACGAGGCTCACGTACGCGAGCCGGCGGTCGTTGAAGAACATCCCGATGAACACCAGGATGATGATGATGAGGCCTCGGATGGCGTGGCCGGACCTGGGCCGCTCCAGCCAGCGCATGATGCACACGCTGATGGCGAAGATGAACGTCATCGAGTCCGAGTGGCAGGTCGTGTACTCCACCTCCAGGTGCTGGGCCGGAATGATGACCAGGGCGAAGTAGGTGCTCACCGCGGACTTGGTGAGCGCCGCCGCGATGATGGTCTTCGCCACCAGGGGCCAGTCCTCCGGCCCGCGCAGGCTGTAGTGGTACATCATCCCCACCAGCGGGAGCACCGCCGCCTGGTGCCACTGCCAGAGCGAGTTCTTGATGTCCCCGCCCCGCGCGATGCCCCACACCTCCATCCACATGATGGAGAAGAACGAAATCGCCAGCACCACCGCCAGCGGCCGGGGGATGGGCACCACCGGTGGATCAATCTTGGACTTCGCGGCCCGCCGGCAGATGCCGATGACGATGGAGCCGATGATGAGCCCGTCGATGAGCGGGAAGCGCAGGGCGCCAATGCCCACCAGCTCGTGCATCTGCGTGAAGAGCAGCTTCCCCAGGGGGAACAGCGGCGACGGCCAGAACATCGACTGGGGGCGCTCGGGTGTGTAGTCCACCGCGAGCACCAGGTAGAGCACCGTGATGGCCAGGTAGCGCAGCGGCACCTTGATGATGACCCACCCCACCGTGAGCGCCAGCACGGGCGCCAGGGTGACAATGGGGTCCCCGTTACCCACGGCGGCCGCACCCAGGGTGACGGCGCCCAGGCCCACGACCATGACGATGTACTGGAGCCAGGCGGCGGGCGAGGGTTTGAAGGCCATTCGAGCGAGGGGGAGGCTATATCCCGGGCCCGGGTTGGGATAGATGCGAAGGCGTATGGCTGGCACCCGACCCCGCGTCCTCCTGATTGCTGAGCTGTGCAACCCAGACTGGGTGAGCGTCCCCCTGGAAGGCTGGTCCCTGGCAAGGGCGCTCGCCGAGGTGGCGGATGTGCACCTGGTCACCCAGGTCCGCAACCGCGAGAACATCCTCAAGCAGGGGCTGGTGGAGGGGAAGGACTTCACGGCCCTGGACTCCACGCCGGTGGAGCGTCCGCTGGACAAGGTGGGCGAGCTGCTGCGCGGCAAGGCGGGCGTGGGGTGGACGACGGCCACGGCGCTGAGCGTGTTGCCGTACTACTACTTCGAGGAGCTGCTCTGGCGGCGCTTCGGGGACCGCATCCGCGCGAAGGAATTCGACGTGGTGCACCGCTACACGCCCATCAGCCCCACGACGCCCAGCACGTTGGCGGCGCGGTGCGCGGACGCCGGGGTGCCCTTCATCATGGGCCCCATGAACGGCGGCCTGCCGTGGCCCAAGGGCTTCGGCGACGCGCGCGTGCGTGAGCGCGAGTGGCTGAGCTACATCCGGGATGTCTACAAGCTGATGCCCTTCTACAAGTCGACGCGGCGGAACGCGGCGGCGCTGATGATGGGCTCGCGGGCGACGCGGGCGCAGCTGTCGCAGGAGTACCAGGACAAGGTGGTCTACATCCCGGAGAACGCCATCGACGTGCGGCGGTTCGGCGCGTCCAAGGCGGAGCCGCCGAAGCCGGGCGAGCCGCTGCGGGTGGCGTTCGTGGGGCGCTTCGTGCCGTACAAGGGCATGGCGATGCTCATCGACGCGGCGGCGCCGCTGGTGCGCGAGGGCAAGCTGCAGGTGGAGCTCATCGGCGACGGCGCGGAGATGCAGAACCTGCGCGCGCAGGTGGCGAGGGGCGGCCTGGAGAACGGCGTGACGTTCGCGGGCTGGGTGAAGCACCAGGAGCTGCAGGGCCGCCTGTCGAAGAACCACATCTTCGGTTTCCCGAGCGTGCGCGAGTTCGGCGGCGCGGTGGTGGCGGAGGCGATGGCGCTGGGGCTGGTGCCCATCGTGATGGACTACGGCGGTCCGGGAGAGATCGTCAGTCCGTCCACGGGCTTCGCCATTCCCATGGGCACGCCGCGGGAGATTGTGGAGCGCGTGCGAGGAGTCCTGGAGAAGCTGGTCGCGGATCCGTCCGTGATTGGCCCCATGGGCGAGCGCGCACGGGCGCGCATCCTCAAGCACTTCACGTGGAAGGCGAAGGCGGAGCAGGTGCTGGAGGTGTATCGCTGGGTGTCCGGCGAGCGCGGCCAGCCGGACTTCGGCATGCCGCTGGCGGACTGAGGGCCAGGGGAAGGGTCCGCCATGCGAAGGTGGGCGCTGGGCCTCATCGCGGGAGTCCTTGGGTGCGCGTCTTCGGGGACGCCGCCCGTGGGGGCTCCTCTCCAGGTCTGGGCTCGGGCGGAAGTCGAACAGGGTTGCGAGCCGGACGCAGAGGACCGCTGCGTCGCTACGCTCTGTACCGAGGCGGAATGCGCGCTCTTCTTCTGTGAAGATCTCGCGTCCTCCGGGATTGTCCGCACACGCGCGACCGCGCCCGTGTTCGTGGCACCCGGGGGCACCGCTCAGCGGAATTGGGGCAGTGCCCAGGGACTGCCGGGAGACCGGCAGCCGGTCATGGTGTTCCGCTGGTATCCGCGGGAGCGCCTTCCGAGCGAAGTGCGCCGCCAGCAGGCCATGGCGGAATGGGCGCGGCGTCCCAACTTTTCTTTCCAAGGGCATCAACGTGCATGACTACGTCATGGCCATCGACAAGGACCTGCATGCGCGGATCCACCGAGGCACGGACGGAGGACCCTGGAACGGCGAGTGGCGCATGTTCTTCTCGATGACCTACGGCCGGGCCACCAAGCCGCAGCACTTCGAACAAGCATCGAAGATGATCCAGCAGTTCGGCCTGTTCGGGCTGACGATGACCTACTGGCAGAGCATCGAACTGGGTCCCTTTCCCAGGGATGACTGATGCGCTACTTCGAGCTGAGCACGCCGCACTACGACGCGCCTCGCATCTGGACGGGGATCTATCAGGCGGATGCTCGCTGGTTGCTGCCCGGCGTGGAGTGCCCTGCCTGCGGTGAGACCTGGAGTGGCATCGCGCTGGCCTATCCCTCCGTGGACCTGTCCCAGAGCCCATTGCGGACGGAGCTCGGGACGCCGCGCCTGGAGCCCTTCGCGCGTTACGCACGGCTCCTGGAGCAGGTGAAGCCGTTGTTGCCACCTGGGGCTCAGGTGGAGCCCGGAACGACTTTCGGTCCCCTGGTTGGGACCGCGGAGGGGACGTTCGGCCCCCTCGTCCTGAGGGACCCCTGGAAGCTCCTGGTGCGGGAGGATGCCCTGGACTCGCTGCGGGCCGCCGGGCTTCAAGGCCTTGTGCCGGTGAGGGCGGAGCTGACTCCAAGCGGGGCATCGACTCCGGCGCTCCATGAACTGGAGCTCATGGCGCGTGGTCGGCTGTTTCCATTGGGGCCGCCGCCCTGTGAGACCTGTGGACGGGTGGATGCGGCCATGCCGGAGGAGTGCAGGCTGGAGGGCGCGTCGTTGCCAACGGACCTGGACGTGTTCCGGCTGACGGATGCCGTGACGTTGATTGTCGTGACCGAGCGTTTCGTGGAGGTGGCGCGCGGCCTGGGACCCATGGACGTTCTCTTCAAGGAGCTTCCCGTGGGCGGCGGGGGATAGGGTTCCAGGCATGAGCTCCTCCCTGCTTCGCCGCGCCGTCCGTGGCTTCGCGGCCTACGACCTGATTGTCACGCTTCCATTCGTCACACCGTGGACGGCGGAAGCGATGCTGGGCGTCATGCGCTGGATGCACGAGGGCCTGGCGCTGGGCGGTGAGGGCATGCCGGTCTTCACGCCCACGCACGTGTTCTTCGTGGCCCTGTTCGGTGTGCTCGCCGTCATGTGGGCGCTGGTCCGCGTCCTCCAGCCCACCGCGCTGAATGGCGCCATCGACACGGTGGGCCGGGGACTCGTCTCCGCGTGGATGGTGCTGGCGATCACGCAGGGGGCATCCCAGGTGCTTGGCGTGTTCCTCGTGATGGAGGCCGCGGGCATGTTCGTGCAGGGCGCGCTCCTGTTCGGTGCGCGGAGCCGGGCGTCGGCTCCCGCGACGGGGACCTGAGCGGAGGCCCTTGCCTCTGCACCTTGGTGCAGGGGTTAGCGTCCTTCGCATGAACCCTGAACCGTCCCTGCTTCGCCGAGTCGTCTTCGCCAGCGCGCTGTACGACTTCTTCGTCACCATCCCCTTCGCCACGCCGTGGACCGCGGACGCCGTGCTCGCGAGCATCCGGTCCGTGCACCACGCGCTCGGCCTGGGCGGTGAGCCGCTCCCCGCGTTCACGTCCACGCACCTGTTCTTCGTGGCCCTGTTCGGCACCATCGTGACGCTGTGGTCCGTCGTGCGGCTCGTTCAGCCCACCGCGTTCAACGGCGCCGTGGACACCGCGGGCCGGGCGCTGTTCTCCACCTGGATGGCGTGGTCGCTCACGCAGGGTGCGACGCGGGTGCTTGTCGTGTTCCTCGTACTGGAGCTGGCGTGGATGTTCGCGCAGGGCGGTGTCATCCTCGGTGCCAGGAGGTGGCGTGGTGGCATCCCCGCGACGGCCCGTTGAAGCAGTGCCCTTGCGCATCGGCGCGCTCGCCCGTGAATCCGGCGTGAAGCTGTCCACGCTGCGCTTCTACGAGCGCCGCAAGCTGCTGCTGCCCATGGACCGCAGCGAGAGCGGCCAGCGTCTCTACGGCCCGGACGCCGCCATCCGCGTGCGCTTCATCCGACGCTCGCAGGAGCTGGGCTTCACGTTGAAGGAGGTGTCCGCCGTGCTCGCCCTGACGGACCGGCGCGGCACTCCCACTCGCGACGTGGCCCGCTTCGCTGAAGCGAAGGTCCAGGCCATCGACGCGCGCATCGACGACCTGCGCCGCATGCGTCGCGCCATCACCACGCTGATGGCCGAAGGCTTCTGCCCTCCGGACACCGTGTGTCCCATCCAGGCGTCGCTCGGCGCACCGAAGCCTCCGGCGAAGCGGAAGCCCCGCGCCTGAGCGCTACCGCCGCTCCGCCTCACGCGTGGTGCGCACCCACTCGCCGCGCTTCTCCGCGCCGGGGCCTCGCACCATCAGCCACACCTTCCACACCACGTAGAAGGGCGCCCACGCCAGGTCCAGCAGGCCGCGAGCCCCCACGCCGGACACCCACCAGCCGCGCAGCACGTACAGCGACAGCGACATCAGGCCGAACGACGCCAGCGCGGACGCCGCCACCGCCGTGCCGCCGGACAGCCACACCACGCCGGTCGCCAGCACCGAGCCCGCCACCGTCGCCAGCACCAGCTGGCTCAGGGGCGGCACCAGCACGTCCATGGACAGGTCCAGCAAGAGCCCGCTCTTCTGCTTCAGCGCGTCGCTGAGCAGCGGCCACCCGTGCAGCTTGCGCATCTGCGCGCGGCCGCCCTCCCAGCGCTGACGCTGCGAGCGGCTCTGCTTCTCCGCCGTGACCATCTCGCCCAGCACCTCCGCCTCCCAGGCGTAGTGCACGCGGTGCCCCGCGCGCGCCAGGCGGATGCCGTACTCCAGGTCCTCCACCACGCTGAACGCGTCGTGCGGCACCTGCTTCAGCACCGCGTGCGTGAAGCACATGCCGTTGCCGCGCAGGCCGCAGGACACGCCCATCCGCTCGCGCCCCATGGAGCGCACGCGGTGGAACATCCCCAGCGCGATGGTCATCAGCCGCGTGCGCCACGACGCCGTGGGGTTCATCACGCCGTAGTGCGCCTGCGCGCCGTGCGCCCCGTCCTCCAGCCGGCGGGCGAAGGCGTGCAGCAGGTTCGCGGACACCACCGTGTCCGCGTCCACCACCACCACCGCGTCCGCGAAGCCGTCACGCTGGCTGTGCTCGAAGGCGTGCGCCAGCGCGTAGCCCTTGCCGCGCTTCTCCGCGTCCTGGCGCTCCAGCACCGTGGCGCCCGCCTCCCGCGCCTTCTGGGCCGTCGCGTCCGAGCAGTTGTCCGCCACCACGATGATGCGCCGCAGGTGCGCCGGGTAGTCCACCGCGGACAGGTTCGCCACCGTCCGGGCAATGCCCAGCTCCTCGTTGTGCGAGGGGATGATGACGTCGAACTTCCGCGCCGCCGGCGACGGCGGTACCGGCGCCGCCTTGCGCCCCGACAACAGCGTCAGGAGCAGCAGGTAGCCGCAGCCCACCACCACCGGCAGCAGTCCCACGCACAGCGCCACGTCCACCCAGGTCCAGACTGTCACGACAGTGTCACCCCCGCGCTCGCGCCATCTTCAAGGACGGCCGAGCGCACGAACCTTCAGCGCCGTTCCAGCTCCGCCAGCACCGGCAACTTGAGCAGCCGCTCCACTTGCCACTTCTCCAGGACCCGGCGGCGCAGGATGTCCAGCGCCACCGCCGCGAACACCGCCAGCGCCACCCCGCCCACCACGCCCGCGATGGCGATGAGCTTCGGGTTCGGCTTGGACGGCTTCTCCGGGAAGAGCGCCGGCAACAGCACGCTGTAGCGGTGCTTCATGGAGACTTTGGAGATCTCCAGCTCCGTCTGCGCCTGGTCCAACCGGCGCAGCTTCTCCTGGTGCCGCATCACCACCATGCGCATCCGGTCCGTGGCCACCGCCACCTCCGGATCATCCGGCGTGCCCAGCATCGCGCCCGCCATGGGAGCGCCGAAGCCCGCCGCCAGGCTCGTGCCCTCGGTCGTGGAGTCCACGTCCGTGCCGCCCATGCGCAGGTACTCCTGGATGAGCGACTGCTCCTCGGAGCGCAGGGACGTCAGCTGCGGCGAGTCCGCCTGCATCGTCGCCACGCGCTGCTCCAGGTCGACAATCACCGGGTGCTGCGGAGAGAAGACGACGCGCTGCTCCGCCAGCTGCGAGCGCAGCTCCGTGAGGCGGCGGCCGCGGAACTCCTCCACGTCGCGGATGGCGCGGCGCTTGGCCTGCACCAGGAACTTCAGCTGCGCGAGCGCGTGGTCCGTCGCCAGGAGCGCCTGCCGCGCGCTGGCCTGCTTGGGGTCCGCTTCCTTCTTCTTGCGGCGCGCATCCGCGGCCCGCACCGCGCGCTCCAGGTCCGCGATGGCCTGCTTGATGTTCGCGGCCTCGTTGGCCACCTGGCCCTGGAGGATGTTCACGGACTCGGAGATGGCGCCCATCTCCGAGTCATGGCGCATGTCGAGGAAGTTCTGCGCCGCGGCCTCCACGATGTTGAAGGCCATCTGCGGGTCGCTCCAGTCCACCCCGATGGTGACCGTGCCGCTGCCGCCCTCCGCCATCACGATGAGGCTGGTCTCCAGCATCGCGATGAGCGCCTCCTCCTTCTCCTCGTCCGTCATGGGAGGCGGAGCCTTCTTCAGGTACTGCTCCTTCATGCGGCTGAGGGGCGACCGCATGTGGTCCCAGTACTCGATGAGCTTCGCGTTCTTCACCACGGACTTGAGGTTGCCGCGGCTGAGCACCATCTCCCACGCGGCGCGCGTGGGTTGATCCGCCTCCACCGGGATGGACCGGCCCGGGTTCACCAACGAGGAGATGATGAGGTTGCGGTACGTCAGCATCCGCGTCTCGACGTGGTACTTGCGCGGCATCAGCTTCGCCGCCGCCGAACCCAGCCCCGCCATCACCGCGACGATGCACAGCCCCAGGAACCAGTGCCGGAAGATGGCCCTGCGCACGAAGCCCAGCCCGTCGAACAGGAAGCCCCAGTCGATGAGGTCCGCCGGCGCGTTGGTCTCCTCGCGCTCGGGGACGTACGGCGGGGGCGGGGCGGAGCGAGGCGTGCGTGGGGCCGGCGTCGTCACGCGTTGCCCCGGGGCGCCGCGGACTTGAGCACGTGGCGCACGCGCTTCTCCAGCTCCTCGGGCGTGAAGGGCTTGCCCAGGTAGCCGTTGGCGCCGGCCTCTTCCGCGTAGGCCTTGTCCTCCGGCAGGTTGCGCGCGGACACCATCAACACCGGCACGTGCGCGATGGCGGGCGTGCGGCGGATGTGCTCGCAGACGTCGTAGCCGGACACGTCCGGCAACGTCAGGTCCAGACACACGAGGTCCGGCTTGAGCTCGCCGCTCGCCAGGTACTCCATGGCGGCCTTGCCGTTGGGCTGCTCCACCACGTTCTTCACGCCCATCTGCTCGAGCATGTCACGCAGCATGACGCGGAACATCGGAGAGTCCTCCACGAGGAGGACGGTGAGCTGTTGGAGCTCCATCACGTCTGACGCCTTTCCTTCCCTCACCCGAACCCGTACCTGGGAACGAGGACGAGCACGCCATATGCGTACGCCATGTTGAAGAGGGCCACCCACAAGATGGCCTTCTTCATCCCCCGCCAGGGATGCGCATCGCGCGCGGCCGCTCCGGGCAGCGCGATGGTGGCAACGAGGACGGACAGGAGGATGAGCTTCGCCATGGCGGGAGCCTCAGAGGATACCCGTTTTCTGGACCGTCAGTCCCAGCGTCGCGGACCACACCGTACGGGCCGCCTCCACGTCGGGCGAGCGAGTCCATGCCGCGCGGGTGTCCACCTCCAGGGTCATCCACCGGTTCACCGTCCAACCCGCGCCCACACCGCCCACCACCTGCCGGTCCCCCACGGCTCCGCCTACCGCGAAAGCACCGCCTCCCGTCCCGGAGAACCGGAAGCGCGGGCTCAGCGCCCAGGTGCCGTTCAACGTCAGGTCAGCCCGCGGGTAGACGAGCCCCGTCAGCCGATCCACGAAGGGCGTCACCCGCGCGGCGAGCCGGCCGTTGAAGTCCGCCGTCCGCGACGGCACCCGGTGGGACACCGCCAGCGTCAGATCCGGGAGCAGCTCCAGGCGCTGCGGCGGATCCTCCACGGGCGCGCCCCCGACCTGGAAGGTCGTCAGCCGCCGCCCACCTGACAAGGTGGATGACGGGGTGACTCCGGGCACGTCCGGGTCATCCGTGGGGTCGTCCTCCGTCGCGCGCACGGAGTACGCCACGCCCACGCCCACCCCGGCCTCCACCGCCGTGCGCCGATCCAACCGGTGCGTCCAGCCGCCAGTGAGCGTGGTCACGGTGGCGCGAGCGCCGGTGGAGAAGCGCGAGTCCGAGTACGCCAGCGTGGTGGAGAGCGTGTGCCGGGGCGCGGGGGAGTTCCCCAGGGACAGCTGCGCGCGAGGGCCGTACTGGAAGGGCACCGCCTCCTTCGCCGTGTCGTCCAGGCCGCCGCTGGCGGAGAAGCCCGCGCTGCCGGAAAGCCGCCAGCCCGGGCCCAGCCACACCGTCTCCGCCGCCAGCGTCGTCAGCGAGGACAGGAAGAACACCGTGTCCACGCCCTCCGGCAGGGGCTGGATGGGGAGGGCCGGCGTGTCCCCGGGCACCGCCGGGTCGTCGTCCAGGCTGCCGCCCAGGGGCAGGTTGGTGAAGAGGTTCACCTGTCCCAGCACGAACTCCTGGGTGCCGTGCAGGGTGAGCCCGCGCGAGGGACGCCAGTCCCCCAACAGCCGCCCCACGTGCTGCACCTCGGTGCGCGGGTTGGTGGTGGCCTCACGGAAGGAGATGCGCGGCGCGTACTCCACCTGCGCCACCGCGCTGCCGTCGTCGTACTTCAGGCTCACGGTGGGGACGATGTCCATGTCCGCCGCCAGGGGGGACACGGCCTCCCCCGCGGCCTGCGCGTCCATGGAGCGCGCGCGGGTGTCCACGCGGGCCGAGGCGCCGTACTTCACGGAGGCGGAGGCCACCTCCAGCCACAGGCTCGCGAGGGCCGCGTCCAGCACGGGTTACTCCACCACCACCACGTCGCCGGGGCGCAGGCGGAAGGCGGCCGCGCGGCCTTCGCCGCGGATGATGTCCTCGTAGCGCACGCGGATGCGCGTGGGCTGCTCCGCCTGCGGGTCGTCCCGGCGCAGCACGAAGATGCGGTCGCGGTGGGCGTAGTCGGTGAAGCTGCCGGCGGCGCCCAGCGCCTGGAGCAGCGTCGCGCCCGGGTCCAGCACGTGCGCGCCCACGTTGGCGACTTCCCCCAGCATCGTCACGGACATGGGGCGCGCTTCCTCCAGCGACACCGTGACCACGGGGTGGTTGATGAAGTCCTTGAGCCGCGTCTGGATCTGCTGCGCCAACAGGGCCGGCGAGTGGCCCGCGGCCTCCACGTCGTCCAGGAAGGTGAGGCTGATGTTGCCGTCCTCGCGCACCTTGGCGCGCGTGGTGAGCGCCTCCTGGCCGAACACCTTCACGTTGAGCACGTCGCCGGGGACGATGCGGTAGGCGGCGTCCGACTCGGTGGGCTTCTCCTGGTAGTCGTTCACCCAGGTGTACTGGCCCAGGCCGCTGCACGCGGGGGCCAGGAGGAGCAACCCGGCGCACGCGAGCGCGCGGGAGACGGGACCGCGGAATCGGGACGGGCGGGAAGGCATGGCCTGAGAGTTCCTCACGCGGCGGGGGCGGCCGGCACGGCCACCTCGGCACCATTACCACCGCGCTGCTTCGCCATGCGCACGACCTGGAGCAGCTCCGAGGGACGCACGGCGCCGGTGCCCAGCACGCCCGCCACGTAGGCGGAGGCCGTCAGCCCCAGCCGGGGCCACGCCTGCATGCCCGCTCCGGACAGCACCCGGTCCAGGACCACGCAGCCCACGCACACCGCGGCCGTCTTGGCCACCATGAGGAGGGAGCGCCGGTCGAAGGAGTTCCTCCCCATGCGGCTGAGGAAGAGCACCGTGACGATGACCTCCGTGAAGAACATGGAGAGCGCCGTGGCGGTGGCGCCGCCGGACGGGCCGATGCGCCGGAACAGCCACGGGATGAGCATCAGGTTGAGGATGGGGTTCACCACCGCGCCCATGGTGGCCGCCAGCGTCACCCACCACTCCTTGTTGGACATGGTCAGCCAGATGCTGCTGACCATGGTGACGTAGGCCATCACGAAGATGGGGGACAGCACGCGCAGGGGCAGCGCCGCGGGCTCGAAGCCGGGGCCGCACATCAGGCGCACCCACAGGTCCGCGCCCAGCACCATGGCCATCATCACCGGCACGGTGAACGCGAGCACGCCCTCCAGCGAGCGGCGCGTCAGGTTCGACAGCTCCGCGGGCGAGCGGGCCGCCGCGCGCGACATCATGGGCATCAGCACCCAGCCGAAGATGGGGGAGATGAGGAACGTGAGCCCCGCGATGCTGAACGCACCGCCGTACCAGCCCACCTCCTCCTTCGACGCGAGCTTGCCCAGCAGCGTCATGTCCGTGCGCCCGTTGCACGCCAGCGCCGCAGCGGTGAGGAAGAACGGCAGGCACGCCTTCATCACCTTCTTCGTCGCCGTCAGGTCGACGCGGAACTTCAGCCCCAGGTGCTCCTTCGCCAGCTTCCAGCTGATGAGGAGCTTCACCGCCTCCGACAGCACCATGGGCACGGCCAGCCACTGCAGGCTCACGCCGAACGCGGCCATCAGCGCCAGGCCGCCGCCCCACACAATCTTGGTGATGACGTTGGAGACGGACAGGCCCGCGACCTTGCCCTTGGAGTGCAGCAGCGCGGCCATGGACGCGTTGATGACCATGAGCGACTGGGCCACCGCGAACCACTGCACCAGGTGCTGCACCTCCGGAGGCTCGCCGGTGTGGTGGAGCACCAGCGCCAGCGCCACCATCAGGACGAGCGTCATCGCCAGGCGCAGGAGCATCGTGGTGCCAAAGAAGTCGCTCGCGTGCTCCGGCCGGACGGGGACTTCCTTCCGGATGTACGTCTCCAGGCCCAGGTTCGTGGCCACGAAGAACGTGGCGGCGAACGCCTCCGACCAGTTGAAGTAGCCGAACGCCTCCGGGCCCAGGTAGCGCGGCATCAGCGCGCGGATGCCCAGCGCGATGGCGTACGTCACCATCAGCGAGCCACCGAGCTGCAGGGTGCTGCGGACCGCGCCGCGCACTTCGTTCGCACGGGCGCCGTCGTCGGCTTCAGCGGAGGGGGAGGTCGGACTGTTCACGGTCATGGATGACGCGGGCCTTCAGGGGCTGCTGCGCACTCAAGGGGAGGAAGGCCCGCCCCATGGAAAGACGAACGGGCCCGGCGCGTCAACGCCGGGCCCGGAATGACACCCCGGTTGCTAGCTTGCTCCGCGACCGGTGATGACCACCGGCACCGTCTGCAGGAGCAGCCGCAGGTCGCCGGTGAGGCTCCAGTGGTCGATGTACTGCATGTCCAGGTACATCCACTGCTCGAAGGAGATCTGGTTGCGGCCGGACACCTGCCAGATGCAGGTGAGGCCCGGGCGCACGGACAGGCGGCGGCGCTGCCACGTCTCGTACTTCGCCACCTCGCTGGGCACCGGCGGGCGCGGGCCCACGATGCTCATCTCACCGCGGAGCACGTTGAGGAACTGGGGCAGTTCGTCGATGGAGAACTTGCGGATGAAACGACCGATGCCGGTGATGCGCGGGTCGTTCTTCATCTTGAAGACGGGGCCGGTCTGCTCGTTCTGCGCGGCCAGCCGCTCCTTGAGCTCCTCCGCGTTCACCACCATGGAGCGGAACTTCAGCATGTAGAACGGCTTGCCGTGCTGCCCGGTGCGCAGCTGCTTGAAGAAGATGGGGCCGCGCGAGGTGAGCTTGATGCAGGCGGCCACCACCGCGAACAGCGGCAGCAGGGCCCACAGCGCCACCGCGGAGACGGCGATGTCGAACAGGCGCTTCATGGCCATCTGGTGCGGCTTGGGCGCCACCGCGGCGAAGTGCAGGTAGCCGTCCGCCACCGCGCGGGAGTCCACCGGGCGGGCGCGGTCCAGGCGGAACGAGTGCGCCGGCAGCGCGAACGGCACGCCGAAGCGCTCCGCCAGCTTGATGGCCGCCTGCATGGACTCGCCCTGCTTGAGCGTGTTGCCCGCGATGTAGACCTCGCTGACGGGCAGCGTGCGCAGCAGGCGCTCCAACTCGTCCGCGGGCCCCAGCACGTCCGCCGGCAGGCTGTCGCCAGAGGCGTGGTCCGCGGGGAAGCGCACGTAGCCCAGGATCTTGTGACGGCCGCGCTTGAGCAGGTCCTCGCCCGTGTAGCGGCCCATGGCGCCGGTGCCCACGATGAGCACCTCCTCCGTGGGGGCCTCCTGCGAGGCCACCTGGCGGAAGACGCCCAGGCGCAGGAGCAGCGCCACCGGCCAGAAGATGAAGAGCAGCGGCGCCAGGCCCACGTGGGCCGCGGTGGGCATCGCCAGCTCCAGCACCGCCTGGATGGTCACCACCGCCAGCGTGGTGACGGACACCAGCGCCACGTGGTCCAGCTTGCTGCGCTCGGCGAAGCGCGAGTCGTACAGGCACAGCGCCGTGCCCGTGATGAGCCACACCAGCACCGCCGTCAGCACCATGCTGGGCAGCTCCCAGCTCATGGGGAACGTCAGCCCGCCGCGCATCCAGGCGGAGCCCAGCAGCACCGCCACCAGCAGCGCCACATCCACGGTGAGGTTCAGCTTCGCCGCGAAGCCAGGGGCCAGGCGCGGCGGATCGGTGACCTCGGCCGCGGCCGGCACCCCGGAAGCCTTGACCTCGGCGCTTGCAGTCGCACTGCTCATCGTGTCCACCCCCCTCTGCTCACGTCCGGCTCTTGCAGAGGATACCGTCTAGACTAGAAAAGTTTAACCAGGAGGAAATGCAAGATTGCCAAATAGTGCGTCGCGGCGCAACCACTGCTCAGCAAGAAATACATGACAACAGGTAAAAACTTGGACACCCATCCCAGCCGTCGGGTGTGAGTTCGCGTCCATGGACATTGAGGTCCAATGGGTCCCTTGGATCCCACCTGGACCCCAAAGCCGCCGGCTGCGCCCGCCGACTGCATGTACGATGCCCGTCTGACAGTCGGGTGCCTGCGCTCCTACCGAGATGCGTCATGGCGGAAGTCATGAGGAATTCCCGGAGGTTGAGAGTGGGTCTCCAGGCGCTCTGTCCCGGTGTAGACGTTGCAGCGGCCGTTCCTTGAGAACGCGGCGAGCGTCACGCCAGCACGCAGGGCCAGGTCGATGGCCAGGGAGCTGGCGGCGGACACGCTGACCACGACGGGGATGCGGGCGCGGGCGGCCTTCTGGACGATTTCGAAGCTGGCGCGGCCGCTGACGGCCAGGACCGTGGGGGCGGCGGGGAAGGGCGGTGTGGGCAACCGGAGCGGGGCGCGCACGGCGCCGGCCAGGACCAGGGCTCCCACCACCTTGTCCACGGCGTTGTGGCGGCCCACGTCCTCATAGGAGGCGAGCAGCTCGCCATGGGCATCCAGCGCGGCGGCGGCGTGCACTCCACCGGTGTGTTCAAACGTGTGCTGGATGTCGCGCAGGCGTTCGGTGGCGCGGGCCACGGTGTGGGCGGAGAGGACGGGGCCTGGAGCGACGGGGGCGCACGTGGCCATCAGGTCGTCCACGTCGCGGCGGCCGCACACGCCACAGGCGGAGGTGGTGAGGGTGCCGCGGCGGGTGGCCTCCACGCGCTCCAGGTCGAGCACGGCACCGGCGGCGGGAACGACCTCCAGCACGTTGCCGTACCCTTCCTCGCCGGGGTGGCCGCAGTGGAACAGGCTGCCCAGGTCGTCGCCGTCGTTGAGGATGCCTTCGGCGAAGAGAAAACCCACCGCCAGCTCGCGATCATGCCCGGGGGTCCGCATGGTGGTGGCGACGGGGTCGCCATTCACGCGGATCTCCAGGGGCTCCTCCACGGCCACGCGGTCATCCTCGGCCGCACGGAGCGTGTCTCCGTCGAAGCGGCGCACGGGGCGGTGGGTGACGCCGCGCGGCTCTGGGCGAGAGACCTTGGATGTCGCGGATTGATCACGCAGCCACGCGGTGAGGAGGTCCGCGACGGCGGTGGCGGTGGCCGGCACGCGCGGGCGCGAGGCCACGGTGGACGGAAGCGTAGGCGCGTCCGTCACCAGGGCGAGCACGTCGGGGCGGGAGGCAGCGAGCGGGGATTCCAGGCCCTCGCGCCACACTTCCAGCTTCGGGAGGGGGCCGTCCTTCCAGCCCTCCACGAGCACCAGATCCACGCGGCCCGCGTCTCGCGCGAGGAGCGAAGGGGACAGGGGCTGCCGCGTGGTGAGCTGCGTGCCGTCCGGCGTGGAGAAGCCGGTGAGCGCGGCGCCCGCGGCGTCCAGGCGCGCGGTGTCGCTGCCCGGGCGGTGGAGCGGGTGCGCATCCGAGGAGTGCTTCACGTACGCGACGCGCAGGCCGCGCGAGGCCAGCTCCGGCAGCAGGCGCTCCAGGAGCGTCGTCTTGCCGGCGCCGGAGTGGCCGATGAGGGCGAGCGCGGGAGGCGGCTTCATACGGCCTCCACGGCGTGGAAGTCCGGTGCGTCGAAGAGCTGCACGTCCACGGACTCGCCCTGGGCGAAGTCGGCGCGACCGGCGGGGAGCACGGCCCAGCCCCGGGCGGCCACGTTCTGCAGAATCTGTCCGGCGCCCTGGGGACGCAGGCGGGCCCACGGTTCAACGCTGTCCTCGCGCGCTTCGAGCGCCGAGACGGTGACGAGGTAGGTGAGGCCGGCCTGCTTGTGGCGGGGCTCGGAGAGGCGGGCGCGGGTGACGCGGCGCTGTTCGATGACGCCCTGGTGCTTGAAGAGGAGGGGCCGCGCGAACTGGTCGAACGCGACGGTGGCGGCGCCGGGGTTGCCGGGCAGCACGACGACGGCGGTGGAGCCCAGGCGGGCCACGGCCACGGGCTTGCCGGGCTTGAGCGCGACGCCGTCCACGAGGAAGTGCGCGCCCATCCGGGTGAGGACGCGCTTCACGCAGTCCTTGTCGCCCACGGACGCGCCGCCGGTGGTGATGAGCACGTCGACCTGAGGCGCGAGCTGCTCCAGCTGGGCGTGCAGCTCCGCTTCGTCATCGCGCGAGCGGGCCAGGTGCGTGACGTCCGCGCCGGCCTCGCGGGCCAGGGCGGCCACGAGGAGGCGGTTGCTCTCGAAGACCTGGTGGGGTTGCGCGGGCTGGCCGGGAGGAACGAGCTCGTCGCCGGTGGCGATGACAGCGACGCGCGGCGCGGGGCGCACGAGCGCGGTGGCTTCACCCAGCGACGCGAGCACGCCGAGCACGGTGGCGTCCACGCGCTGGCCGGCGGGGAACAGCGGAGTGCCGGGCATCACCTCTTCGCCAGCGCGGCGCAGGTCATGGCCGGGGGCGACGGAGACGAAGAGGTCCACGTGGGAGCCGTCGTCGGTGGGGCGCGCGGCCTCCTGGCGGACGACGGCGTCGGCGCCGGGGGAGAGGGGGGCGCCGGTGAAGACGCGCGCGGCCTCGCCGGGCTGGAGGGCGCGGCGCGGGAGGTGGCCGGCGTAGACGGTGTCGACGACGCGCAGGCGCGCGGGGCGGTCGCGATTGGCGCCCCGGGTCTCCTCGGCGCGCACGGCCCACCCGTCCATGGCGGAGTTGTCGCAGCCGGGCAGCGCGCGTGACGCGACGATGCCAGCGGCGAGGAACCGGCCATGGGCTTCCAT
>NZ_RAWR01000206.1:0-18780 GCF_003986945.1 Corallococcus sp. AB018
CTCTCCACCGGAGTCGCCGTGAGTCCCGCCCCTGTTCCCCGTGCCGAGCGCCTTGTCCCCACCCTGCGCAACCTGTTCGAGGAGCTGAGCGGCCTGGAGCTGGCCGACGCGGATCCGGGCGCGAGCTTCCTGGAGCTGGGGCTGGACTCGCTGGTGCTCACGCAGGCGGCGCTCGCGGTGCAGAAGCAGTTCGGCGTGAAGGTGACGTTCCGGCAGCTGTTGGAAGAGGTCGCGTCGCTGGGACAGCTCGCCGCGTACCTCGACGGCCGCATGCCGCAAGAGGCCGCGCCCGCCCCGGTGGCCGCCGCGCCGGCCGCGCAGATGACCGCGAACATCCTCGGACAGCCGCAGGCCGCTCCGTCCGCGGGCACCGCGTTCCCGGCGCAGGGGGCTCCGGCTGTCGCTGCCATCCCCGCGCAGTTCGCCTCCGCCGGTGCCGCGTTCCAGGCCCAGGCGATGGCCGCGCCCGCCGGGAGCCTCCAGGCGGTCGTCGCGCAGCAGCTCTGGCTGATGACCCAGCAGCTCGCGCTCCTGTCCGGCCAGCCCGCGCAGGCCGTGGCCCCGCAGGCCTTCGCCCAGGCTCCCGCCGCGCAGCCGCAGGCCCAGCAGGCCCCCGCCGCGCAGCCGCAGGCCGCCCAGCCCGCCGCTCCCGCTCCGGCCGCCGCGGCGGATGAGGCCGACCTCAAGGGCCCGGTGAAGTACGACGTGAAGAAGGCCTTCGGCGCCATCGCGCGCATCAGCCTGGCGCCGAAGGACGCGCTCACGCCCCGCCAGCAGACGTTCCTGGAGGACTTCACCCGCCGCTACAACGCGAAGACGCAGGGCTCCAAGCGCTACGCCCAGGACAACCGGAACCAGCTGTCGGATCCGCGCGTGGTGACGGGCTTCCGCCCGCTGCTCAAGGAGCTCATCTACCCGCTGGCCGTGAACCGCTCCAAGGGCTCCAAGCTCTGGGACATGGACGGTAACGAGTACCTGGACGCGCTCAACGGCTTCGGGTCCGTGCTGTTCGGACACGCGCCGGACTTCATCACCCAGGCCGTGCACAAGCAGGTGGACGACGGCTACGAGCTGGGGCCCATGCACCCGCTGGCCGGCGAGGTCGCGAAGCTCGTCTGTGAATTCACGGGCGCGGACCGCGCGGCGCTCTGTAACACCGGCTCCGAGGCGGTGATGGGCGCGATGCGCATCGCCCGCACCGTCACGGGCCGCAGCACCATCGCCATCTTCAGCGGCAGCTACCACGGCATCTTCGACGAGGTGCTGGTGCGCGGCACCAAGAGCCTGCGCACCGTGCCGGCCGCCCCGGGCATCATGGCGGGCGCGGTGCAGGACGTGCTGGTGCTGGACTACGGCACGCCGGAGTCGCTCGAAATCCTGCGCGCCCGCGCGGACTCGCTGGCCGCCATCATGGTGGAGCCCGTGCAGAGCCGCCGCCCGGACTTCCAGCCGCGCGAGTTCCTGCACCAGCTGCGCGACCTCACCCAGAAGTCCGGCTCCGTCTACATCTTCGACGAGGTCATCACCGGCTTCCGCATGCACCCGGGCGGCGCCCAGTCCATCTTCGGCGTGCAGGCGGACGTGGCCACCTACGGCAAGGTCGTGGGCGGCGGCATGCCCATTGGCGTCATCGCGGGCAAGCGCCCCTTCATGGACGCGCTGGACGGCGGCCACTGGCAGTTCGGCGACGACTCCGTGCCCACGGTGGGCGTGACGTACTTCGCGGGCACGTTCGTGCGTCACCCGCTGGCGCTCGCCGCCGCGAAGGCCGCGCTGGAGCACATGAAGGCCGCGGGCCCGGAGCTGCAGCGCAGCGTGAGCGCCAAGGCGGACACGCTCGCCACCACGCTCAACGCGTTCTTCGACGAGGTGGGCGCCCCGCTGCGCATCAAGCACTTCGGGTCGCTGTGGAAGACGTTCGTCACGGGGGACGCCGCGAACGCGGACCTGCTGTTCTGCCTGCTGCGCGACAAGGGCATCCACATCTGGGATGGCTTCCCGTGCTTCTTCACCACGGCGCACTCGGACGCGGACCTGCAGCGCCTCATCACCGCGTTCCAGGACAGCGTCACGGAGCTGCAGGACGCGGGCTTCCTGCCCGGCACGGCCCGCGCCCAGGCGCAGGCCCCCGCCGCCTTCGATTCCAACCAGCCCCCCGTCCCCGGCGCCCGCCTGGGGCGTGATCCGCAGGGCAACCCTGCCTGGTTCGTCCCGCACCCCACGGTGCCCGGCAAGTTCGTCAAGCTGAGCGAGACCCGATGAAGACCCCCGCGACCCCGATTCAGGACCTGCCCGAGGATTTCGACCCGTTCGCCGGGCCCGCGCTGCTGCTCACCGCGCCGTCCACCGAGCCCCAGCGCGAGGTGTGGACCGGCGTGCAGATGGGTCCGGACGCGTCGTGCGCCTTCAACGAGTCCATGTCCGTGCGGCTGCACGGCCCGCTGAACGTCGAGTCCCTGCGCGCCGCGCTCCAGGACCTGAGCGAGCGGCACGAAGCGCTGCGCACCACGTTCAGCGCGGATGGCCTCACGCTGTGCGTGGCCGCCACCACGCCCTTCCCGCTGGAGGTGCTCGCGCTGGACGCGCTGCCGCCCTCCGAGCGCGACGCCCGCGTCCGTGAGCTCGTGGCCCAGGAGGTGGAGACGCCGCTGCCCCTGGAGTCCGGGCCGCTGCTGCGTCCGCGCCTGGCCCGGCTGTCCGCGGAAGAGCACCTGCTGACGCTGACCGCGCACCACATCGTGTGCGACGGCTGGTCCATGGCGGTGATGCTGCGCGACCTGGCGACATTCTATTCGGCGCACGCGCGGAGCACCCCGCACACGCTGTCGCCCGCGCCCACGTTCAGCGATTACGCCCGCGCGCAGGCCCAGCTGGCCACGACGCCGGAGTACGCGGAGCACGAGCGCTATTGGCTGAAGCAGTTCTCCGGTTCGCTGCCGGTGCTGGAGCTGCCGTTGGACCGGCGCCGTCCGCCGTCCAAGACGTACAGCTCCCGGCGTGAGGACTGCGTCCTGGAGCCCGCGCTCGTGGAGCAGCTCAAGCGCGTGGGCGCGAAGCACGGCGGCAGCTTCTTCACCACGCTGCTGGCGGGCTTCAAGGCGCTGCTGCACCGGCTGACGGGGCTGGAGGACGTGGTGGTGGCCATCCCCGCCGCGGGCCAGTCCGTGGCCGGCCTGAAGGACCTGGTGGGCCACTGCGTGAACGCGCTGCCCCTGCGCAGCAACGTCGCCGCGGAGGCGCCCTTCACACAGGTGCTCAAGCAGCTGCGCACCACGATGCTCGATGCCTACGAGCACCAGGAGTACACGTTCGGCACGCTGCTCAAGCAGCTGGCGCTGCCGCGCGACCCCAGCCGGCTGCCGCTGGTCAACGTGCTGTTCAACGTGGACCAGGCCGTCACGGGCGAGCAGCTGGCGTTCCAGGGCCTCACCTGCACCCTGGCGAGCAACCCGCGCCACTACGAGAACTTCGACCTCTTCATCAACGCGGCCGAAGCCCATGGCCGCGTGGTGCTGGAGTGCCAGTACAACACCGACCTCTTCGATGGCTCCACGGTTCGCCGCTGGATGTCATGTTACGAAGAATTGCTGCGGGGTGTGGTCGCCGACGCGGAAGCGCCCGTTTCGCGCCTGCCGCTGCTGCCCGCCGCCGAGAAGCAGCGCGTGCTGGTGGACTGGAACGCGACGGAGAAGCCGTTCGACCGTCAGGCCTTCGTCCACACGCTGGTGGCCGCCCAGGCCCAGGCCACGCCGGACGCGGTGGCCCTGCGCTCCGGGGACGTGACGCTCACGTACCAGCAGCTGATCCAGCGCGCCCATCAGGTGGCGAACGCGCTGAAGCAGGAGGGCGTCGCGGCCGGAAGCCTCGTCGGCCTCTTCACGAATCGCGGCGCGGACATGGTCGTGGGCCTGCTGGGCATCCTCGAAGCGGGTGCTGGCTACGTCCCGCTCGACCCCGGCTTCCCGCCGGAGCGTCTGGCCTTCATGGTCGAGGACGCGAAGCTCTCCACCATCCTCACGCAGCAGGCCCTGGTGGCGTCCCTGCCCTCCACGAGCGTGAAGCCCCTGCTCATCGAGGACACGGCCTCGCAGCCCGAGTCCGCGCTCCCGGCGCAGGACGTCACGCCGGAGGCCGTGGCGTACGTCATCTACACGTCGGGTTCGACGGGCAAGCCCAAGGGCGTGCGCGTCCCGCACCGCGCGGTGGTGAACTTCCTGGGCACCATGCAGGAGGCCCCCAGCCTCTCTGCCCAGGACGTGCTGCTGGCCGTCACCACGCTCTCCTTCGACATCGCCGTGCTGGAGCTGCTGCTGCCCCTCTCCACCGGTGCCCAGGTGGTGCTCGCCTCGCGTGACACGGCTTCCGACGGCGCGCTCCTCAAGGCCGCGCTGGAGTCCAACGCCGTCACCGTCATGCAGGCCACGCCCTCCACCTGGCGCCTCCTGCTGGAGGCCGGCTGGCAGCCGCGTCCCGGCTTCAAGGCCCTCGTCGGTGGCGAGGCCCTTCCCCGCGAGCTGGCTGAGTCGCTCCTCGCTCGCGTCGGCAGCCTGTGGAACATGTACGGCCCCACGGAGACCACCGTCTGGTCCACCACCTGGCGCGTGCAGCCTCCGCTCTCCTCCATCCGCATCGGCCGCCCCATCGCCAACACCCAGCTCTACCTCCTCGACGCGCACCTGGCCCCCGTGCCGGTGGGCGTCGCGGGCGAGCTGTACATCGGCGGCGACGGCGTGACGCTGGGCTACCTCCACCGGCCCGAGTTGACGCAGGAGCGCTTCCTGCCCAACCCCTTCCGCTCCGGCGAGCGCATGTACCGCACGGGCGATTTGGCCCGCTGGCTGGCCGACGGCACCGTCGAGTACCTGGGCCGCAATGACTCGCAGGTGAAGCTGCGCGGCTTCCGCATCGAGCTGGGCGAAGTCGAGGCGGCCCTCGCCTCGCACCCGTCCCTGGCCCAGGCCGTCGCCCTCGTTCGCGAGGACCGCCCTGGCGACAGGCGCCTCGTCGCGTACCTCATCGCGCGGCCCGGCCAGACGATTCCGGCGGACGAAGCCCTGCGCGCGCACCTCAAGCAGGGGCTGCCGGAGTACATGGTGCCGCAGCACTTCGTGGCCCTGCCCGCGCTGCCGCTCACGCCGAATGGCAAGGTGGACCGCAAGGCCCTGCCGTCGCCGCAGGTGGAGTCGCAGGCGGACGCGTTCGTCGCGCCTCGCGATGAGACGGAGCAGAAGCTCGCGGCCATCTTCGCGGACGTGCTGGGACTGCGCCGGGTGAGCGTCACGGCGGACTTCTTCCGTCTGGGCGGCCACTCGCTGCTGGCGTCGCAGGCCCTCACGCGCGCGAGCCGCGACCTGGACGTCAGCCTCACGCTGCGCCGCATGTTCGAAGCGCCCACCGTGGAGAAGCTGGCCCGGCTGGTGCGCGGCGACGACGGAGCCACCAGCCCCGCGCAGCGCATCTCCGCCCGCGCGGGCACCGCGCCCGCGCCGCTGTCCCTCATGCAGCAGCGGCTGTGGTTCCTGGAGCAGCTCAACCCGGGCACGGCCGTCTACAACCTGCCCTCCGCGTTCCGCCTCCACGGCGCGCTGGACGTGGGCGCGCTGCGCTTCAGCTTCAACAAGCTGATGGAGCGCCAGTCGTCGCTGCGCACCTTCGTGCGGTGGGACGAAGGCACGCCGGTGCAGCACGTTGCCCCGTCCCTGACGGTGGAGCTGGAGCCGGTGGACCTGGAGCCCGTCCCCGCCCACACGCGTGAGGAGGACCTGCTGCGCCGCCTCCAGGCGATGGCGGACGAGTCCATCCCCATCACCGCCGCGCCGCTGTTCCGGCTGACGCTGTTCCGGCTGGGCGCCAACGAGCACGTCCTCTTCTTCATGCCCCACCACCTCATCTGGGATGGGTGGTCGTTCGACGTGTTCCTGCGCGAGCTGGACGTCATCTACTCCGCGCTCACCCAGGGCCAGGAGCCCAAGCTCCCCACCCTGCCCATCCAGTACGCGGACTTCACCGAGTGGCACCGCAACTGGCTCCAGGGCGAGGAGCTGGAGCGGCAGGCGCGCTACTGGAAGGGGAAGCTCTCCGGGAACCTGCCCGCGCTGGAGCTGCCCACGGACAAGCCGCGCCCCGCGCAGATGAGCCTCAAGGGCGGCACGGAGCCCTTCGTCCTCACCGGCGCGGAGGTGGCCGCCCTCACGAAGCTGGGCCGCGAGTCCAACGCGACGCTGTACATGGTGCTGCTCACGGCGTTCAAGACGCTGCTGCACCGCTACAGCGGCCAGGAGGATCTGGTCGTGGGCACGCCCATCCGGGGCCGCTCGCATCCGGAGGTCGAGGACCTGCTGGGCTTCTTCGTCAACACGCTCGTCCTGCGCACGCAGCTGGCGCCGGAGCAGACGTTCCGGCAGCTGCTGGAGCGCGTGCGCACCACGTGCATGGAGGCCTTCGGCCACCAGGACATGCCCATCGAGCTGCTGATGCAGCAGCTGGGCGTGCAGCGCGACCTGAGCCGCACGCCGCTGTTCCAGACGTTCTTCACCTTCCAAGACGTGCGCAACCGAGGCTCCAGCCTGGGTGACCTCACCTACGGCCAGGTGCACGTGCACGCGCACGCGACGCCGCTGGACCTGAGCTTCTGGGTGAAGGAGACGGCGAACGGCATCGTCGGCGGCATGGACTACAACACCGACCTGTTCGAGCGGGACACCGTCGTCCGCATGCTCGAGCAGATCCGCACGCTGCTGCGCGCCGCGGTGTCCGACGCGGAGGTGCCGGTGTCGCGCATGCCGCTGCTTCCCGAGTCGGAGAAGCAGCGCGTGCTGGTGGACTGGAACGCCACCGAGAAGCCGTTCGACCGGAACGCCTTCGTCCACACGCTGGTGGCCGCGCAGGCCCGGGCCACGCCCGACGCGGTGGCGCTGCGCTCCGGCGCCGTGACGCTCACGTACCAGCAGCTGATCCAGCGCAGCCACCAGGTGGCGAACGCGCTCAAGCAGGAGGGCGTCACCGCCGGAAGCCTCGTCGGCCTCTTCACCGAGCGCGGTCCGGACATGGTGGTGGGTCTGCTGGGCATCCTCGAAGCGGGCGCGGGTTACGTCCCGCTCGACCCCGGCTTCCCGCCCGAGCGTCTGGCCTTCATGGTCGAGGACGCGCAGCTCTCGCTCGTGCTCACCCAGCGCGCGCTCCAGAGCACCCTGCCCTCCACCACGGCGAAGTCGCTCTTCGTCGAGGACACCACGTCGCAGGCGGACACGGCCCCCGAAGCTCCCGCCGTCACGCCCGAGGCCGTGGCGTACGTCATCTACACGTCGGGTTCGACGGGCAAGCCCAAGGGCGTGCGCGTCCCGCACCGCGCGGTGGTGAACTTCCTGGGCACCATGCAGGAGGCCCCCAGCCTCTCTGCCCAGGACGTGCTGCTGGCCGTCACCACGCTCTCCTTCGACATCGCCGTGCTGGAGCTGCTGCTGCCCCTCTCCACCGGCGCCCAGGTGGTGCTCGCCTCGCGTGACACGGCCTCCGACGGTGCGCTCCTCAAGGCCGCGCTGGAAGCCAACGCCGTCACCGTCATGCAGGCCACGCCCTCCACCTGGCGCCTCCTGCTGGAGGCCGGCTGGCAGCCGCGTCCCGGCTTCAAGGCCCTCGTCGGTGGCGAGGCGCTTCCCCGCGAGCTGGCTGAGTCGCTCCTCGCTCGCGTCGGCAGCCTGTGGAACATGTACGGCCCCACGGAGACCACCGTCTGGTCCACCACCTGGCGCGTGCAGCCTCCGCTCTCCTCCATCCGCATCGGCCGCCCCATCGCCAACACCCAGCTCTACCTCCTCGACGCGCACCTGGCCCCCGTGCCGGTGGGCGTCGCGGGCGAGCTGTACATCGGCGGCGACGGCGTGACGCTGGGCTACCTCCACCGGCCCGAGTTGACGCAGGAGCGCTTCCTGCCCAACCCCTTCCGCTCCGGCGAGCGCATGTACCGCACGGGCGATTTGGCCCGCTGGCTGGCCGACGGCACCGTCGAGTACCTGGGCCGCAATGACTCGCAGGTGAAGCTGCGCGGCTTCCGCATCGAGTTGGGCGAAGTCGAGGCGGCCCTCGCCTCGCACCCGTCCCTGGCCCAGGCCGTCGCCCTCGTTCGCGAGGACCGCCCTGGCGACAGGCGCCTCGTCGCGTACCTGGTGACGAAGCCGGGACAGGCCTACACGGACACGGAGCTGCGCAAGCACCTGCGTTCGCAGCTGCCGCAGTACATGGTGCCGCAGCACTTCGTGGAGATGGAGGCGCTGCCCCTCACGCCGAACGGCAAGGTGGACCGCAAGGCCCTGCCGCCTCCGGCGGGCACCACGCGCGCCGTCGAGGACGCCTTCGTCGCGCCGCGCACGCCGACGGAGCAGCACCTGGCGCGCATCTGGCGGGAGGTGCTCGGCATCGCGCAGGTGGGCGTGCACGACAACTTCTTCAACATCGGCGGGCACTCGCTCCTGTCCTTCCAGGTCGTGATGCGCGTCAAGAAGGAGCTGAACCAGGAGCTGCACCCGCGCACGCTCCTGCTCAACACGCTGGAGCAGGTGGCCTCGCAGCTGACGCCCGCGGCGGCGGCTCCCACGCCCGCAGTCAGGACGCAGCCCGTCATGCCGCCAAAGACTGCCACCCCGGAGACTTCTGTTCCCCTGGCGCAACGCTTGTTCAATAAGCTGAAGGGGAAACTGCCGGGGCGCTCGGACTGAGCGGCCCTTTGAGGAGAATGGTCAGACCGTGACGCCCTGTTTCTTCGGCACCTCCGAACGACAGCTCTTTGGCATGCACCACCCCGCGCAGGGCGCCGAGCGCTCCACCGGGGTGGTGCTCTGCTACCCCGCCGCGCAGGAGTACATGTTGACGCACTGGGCCTTCCGGAAGCTGGCCGGAATGCTCGCGCGTGAGGGCTTCCACGTCTTCCGCTTCGACTACTACGGCACGGGGGACTCGGCCGGCGAGGCCCACGAAGGCCGGGTGGCCACGTGGGTCCAGGACATCCGCAACGCCGTCAATGAGTTGCAGGACGTGACGGGCGTGCAGCGCGTGGCGCTCGTGGGCCTGCGGCTGGGCGCGGCGCTCGCGGTGCGCGCCGCATTGGAGGGACTGTCCACCGCCGCGCTCGTGCTCTGGGAGCCCCTGGTGGAGGGCGAGGCCTGGCTCCGGGAGCTGGAGCTGCTCCAGGCGCGCCGGGACACCCGCACGCTCTTCCCGCGGCCCGAAAGCCCGCTGGAGGTGCGCGAGGAGCTGCTCGGCTTCTCGTTCCCCCGCGCCCTGCGCGACGACATCCTTTCGCTGGACCTGGCCGCGCTGCCCGCGTGGCCGTCAACGCGCACGCACCTGGTGGCCAGCGCGCAGAAGCCCGAGTACCAGCGGCTCCAGGAGCACCTGGAGAAGACGGGCCTGCCCTTCCAGCACCACCTGGTGCCCGAGGAGGGCGCGGGCGGCCAGGAGTCCGCGCTCTTGTCCAACCGCATCCTGCAGACCATCACCACGCTGCTGAAGGAGGCCGCGTGATGCGCGAGCGCATCTGTACCTTCGGCCCCGAGCAGAGCCTCGTGGGCATCCTCACGGAACCGGACCCGGCGAAGGTCCTGCCGGAAGCGCCCGTGGTGGTGCTGTCCAACGTGGGCCTCAACCACCACGTGGGCCCGTACCGGGTGTGGGTGGAGCTGGCGCGCCAGTTGGCGGGGCGCGGGTTCACCACGCTGCGCTTCGACCAGTCCGGACTGGGAGACAGCCGCCCCCGCCGCGAGGGCGGCGCCGACGAATTCCAACGTGCCCGCGAGGAGACGCGCGCGGCGCTCGACTACCTGGAGCAGAAGAAGGGCCAGAAGCGCTTCGTGCTGATGGGCCTGTGCTCCGGCGTGGACAGCGCGCACGCGGTGACGGTGGCGGATCCGCGCGTGGTGGGCGCGGCCTTCATCGACGGCTACACCTACCGCACGCTGGGCTACCACCTGCGCTTCCACCTGCGCTACCTGAGCCCCCGCCGGTGGACGCGCTTCCTGCGCAAGCGCAAGCTGCCCGCCCAGCTGCGCGAGGCCGGAGAGGCCGACGAGGTCTACACGCGCGAGTACCCGGAGCGCTCGCAGCTGACGCAGGACTACAAGCAGCTCATGGAGCGCGGCGTCAGCCTGTGCTTCGTGTTCTCCGGAGGCATGGGGCTGTCCTTCAATCACGAGGGCCAGTTCTACGAGATGCTCTCGCCGCTGAAGCTGGAGGGCCGCGTCACGTACGCCTTCTACCCGCGCGCGGACCACCTCTTCTCCGTGCCGGAGGACCGCGCGGAGCTCCTGCGCAAGCTCACCGCCTGGGCCGTGGGGACGGTGCCTCCACGAGCACTGACGGGCTGACGGGCGCCTGCTCGCCCGGCGAGCGGGGACGCGGCTGGGGGCCGGGTGTGCGTCAAGCGCTTGTTTCCCACCCGACGGTCGCCACCTTCGAAGCACACACGTTCTTCGAAGGAGCGCCACCCATGAAGCTCCCCCTGATGGCAGCACTGGCAACACTCGCCTTCTCCGGTCAGGCGTTCGCGCAGAGCCACACCGACCACGAGGCGCCGCCCATGCAGGAGCCGTCCACGGACGCGCCCCAGGACAGCGCGGTGCGCTGGGACAAGGCCACGGGCGGCTCGGGCTCGTCGGGCGTCCTGGCCCCGGATGACGACAGCGTCGTGGACCCGGACCGCGTCGATGAAGGCGTGGGCGGCTCCGGCTCCACCGAGCAGGGAAGCAACAGCACCAGCGACCACTCGTCCTCGGCGAAGCCGGGCACCCCGAACGCCGGCACCCCGGGCAACAAGGGGGCGAAGATGGAAGTGACGCCGCCGGCCTGGGACAAGAACAAGGAGATGGGCAGCCCCGTCAGCCCCACCACGGGCACCCCGCCGGTGGAAGGCAGCGCGGGCAACTAGCGTCCGCCCCGCTTCGACAGACGCTGTAATGTCAGACGTGGACGGGCTTCGTGTGAGTGAAGCCCGTCCATACCCCTTGTGGGGGACAGACCTCCGGGCTTTCCAGCCTGTAAGTCCTTGCATGGACTGGTTGGAAGGAGGCCCGTGGGATGAACCTTACCGCGCACGAACAGGTGCTCGTGCTCGAGCTGACCCGGGCACTCTCCAGTTCATTGGATTTGACCGAGGTCCTGGCCCGCGCCCAGGGAATCCTCACGCAGCTCCTGCCCTGCGACTACGCGGCCTTGTGCGTGTCCAGGCCGGAGCGGCCCGGGGACTATGAATGGATGGGGCTGGGGGCCCCGGGCATCCTCTTCGCGCACTACCCGGAGCTGGCCACGGTGGGCGTCGCGCGCGCCACGAACCAGGTGTCGAGCAAGGAATTGAAGCGCAATCTCCTGTACCTGCGCTGCCGGGAGATGGGACTCCCTCTGGAACACGTCCTGGCGGTGCTGCTGGAGCTGCGGCAGGACTGGCACGGCGGCTTCACGCTGTACCGGGAGCAGACCCTGCCCTTCTCCGAACGGGAACAGGACCTGCTGGAGGACCTGAAGCCCTACCTGGCGAACACGGTGCGCAACTGCCGGATGTTCGAGCACGAGGCGATGCGGGGAGACCTGCTGGACGCCCTCTTCCACCACCAGGGCGCCGAGTGCGTCGTGATGGATCCACCGGAGCACGAGAAGCTGAGGACCCCTGGAGCGACGGAGCTCCTGCGGCGCTGGTACCCGGAGGAGATGAAGGCGGATGACTCACGCCTGCCCCAGGAGCTGCGCGAGCACCTGACGCGTCTGCAGACTCCAGGGATGAATCGGCTCCTGAGCGTGGATACCTGGACGCGCTCCGGGCTGAAGCACGACCTGAAGGTGACGTTCGTGGAGCTGCCGGAGCAGCGCGGCCACCATCCATGGGTGCTGATGTTGCAGGAGTGCTCGCGAGCCATCCCCATGCCGGAGCCCTGGCGTCAGAAACTATCCAGGCGCGAAGTGGAAGTGGTCCAGGGGGTCCTCCGCAACTGGACGAACGAGCTCATCGCCGAGGACCTGGGCCTGACGCTCAACACGGTGAAGACGCACCTGCGCAACATCTTCCCCAAGCTGGGCATCGAGAGCCGCACGGACCTCCTCTACCAGGCCGCCTGGAGGCAGAAACCGGGGTGAGGAGGCCCGAGCGCGCGCGCTCAAGGCTCCCGGAAGAACTTCGGGAACAGGGTGCGCGTGGTGCGGGCGGAGAGGATGAGCGCGTTCTGTTCCGCCGGGGACGTGAGCTTGCGCAGCTCCGTCTCCAGGTCGGCCACGTGGTCGCCGTCCGCGGCGCCGTGGCCCTTGAGGAAGAGGACGGCCTTGTCGATGTTGGCGATGCCGCTCTCCGCGATGAGCCGGTCCACGGAGCCCGGGGCCCGGTTCACGGACAGGTACTCCAGCACGTAGGCCGTGCCCAGGAACGCGGTGGGCACGCCCGACTGGGTGGTGAAGCGGTTCCACTCCACGTAGGCGCGCACGGCGGTGCAGATGGGCGCGCGCTCCACGCGCTCCTCGGTCCAGCCCAGGGCCTTCAGGTCCTTGAGCAACCACTGTTCATGGCCCCGCTCCTCGTGCGCCTTCTGGAACAGCAGCTCCGCGAGCGCGGGGTTGCGGCCCTCGCGGTGCACGCGCTCACCGGACTCGGTGAAGAAACCCTCGCTCCAGCGCACGTACTGGTACGACTGGATGAGGTAGTCGACGTAGTCGTCCTGGCGGATGCGCCCCTCGAAGAGGCGCCGCACGCCCGGCGTCGCATCCAGCTCATGCACGAGCATCCGCGCCTCGTGCCGCAGGGAGTCCAGCCAGTCCGTCTTCGCCGTCTGCTCATGCCTGGGCTGCTTGCACATACACGTCTCCTGACTGGGGCCCGTGAAGGCCCGGTGGGTGTTGCGTTGAGGGTGAAGTACGGAGCGCGCCGGCCTGGGGTCAGGCGGCGTCGGCGTCCCGCGAGTCGAAGAGCTTCAGCGTCCGCCGCGGAATGTCATCCAGCGCGGCGACGAGCGGCACGGTGAAGCGGTTGAAGGCGGGATCGAAGTGCGGCGGCGCGATGAAGCGCGCACCCAGCTTGTCCGCGAACAGCGACAGCACGGACGGCATGCGCAGGGCGGTCAGGTGGCCCTCACGGGACTGGGTGCGCTGCTCCGCGGTGAGCCGGGCGGCCAGGGGTTCCGCGGGCGGAGGGGGAAACTCCCGGGTCCGTACACGGAAGCCGTCGCTCACCCAGCCCTGGCGCGCGGCGGCCAGGAAGTAGAGGTCCGCCTCCTCCTGTGAGTCCGTCTCCATGTTGGCCGCGGCGATCCAGTGGGTGACGCCGCGCCGGCGGCTCTCGCGGTACAGGCCGGCTTGGAGACGCAGCACGGCGGAGTTCCGGTGGCTCCGGGTGACGCAATAGCGAGTGGTCTCCGCGAACACGCGGCCCGGCGCAACGAGCTCCGACAGGTCGAGCTTCTTCTCGATGTCCAGCCCCACGAGGGTGTCCGCGAAGGCCGCCACCTCCGCGTTGGGCGTCAGCAGCCGGGCGGTCGCCACCGGCTCCGTGCCCGAGTAGACGACGACGTGGGAGGTGGTGCGGAGCGTGTCGAAGCAATCCGCTTCACGCGGGGCCCGGGGCCGCTTGGGCCCCAGCATCCGCATCTCCTCGCCAAAAACCCGGTAACGGATGCGGAGCGCGTCATCCAGTTCGCGCTGCGCTGTGGCGACACGGCAACTCAATGAAGGCATGGCGGGTCTCGCTTCCCCAGTGCTTGCCGGACTTGTGTGTCCGGCCCCGACCTTTCATTCGTCGCTGCCCGGCCGAGTGCGCTCACGGGTTGTCTTTTTTCATCGAGCCCGGCCAACCGCCCGCCACCTCCGCCCGCCCCACCCCGTGGCGCATGGTCCACGTCCCCGGGAATGGCTCACCTTGGACAGACGATGGAGGAGGACACCATGACCGAGCAGACGCCCGAGGCCCCGGGAGCCCCTTCCGAACGCAAGCTCCACAAGCTCAGCCCCTTCGAGCTGAAGGACGAGCTCCTCCAGGTCGCGGACGAGGCCGAGAAGACCCGCGAGGCGGTGATGCTCAACGCCGGCCGGGGCAATCCCAACTGGATTGCCACCACGCCGCGCGAGGCGTTCTTCCTCCTGGGCCAGTTCGCGCTCGCGGAGAGCCGGAGGGCCTGGGACGTCCCCGAGGTGGGGCTCGCGGGCATGCCCCGGTCCCCGGGCATCGCCAGACGCCTGCATGAGTTCCTGGACGCGAGCGATGACGAGCCCGCCGTGCAGCTGCTGCGCGGCGCGCTGAACTACGGGGAGCAGACGCTGGGCTTCAACCCGGACCGGTTCGTCTGGGAGCTCACGGACGCGGCCATCGGAGACAACTATCCGGTGCCAGACCGGATGCTCACGCACGCCGAGCGCATCGTGCAGGAGTACCTGACGCAGGAGCTGTTCGCGGGACGCCCGCCTTCCGGTCGCTTCGACCTGTTCGCGGTGGAGGGCGGAACGGCCGCGATGACCTACCTCTTCCACTCCCTGATGGTGAACGGCCTGCTGCGCAAGGGAGACACCATCGCGCTGGGCGCGCCCATCTTCGCACCCTACCTGGAGATTCCGCGCCTGGAGGAGTTCAGCCTGCGCACGGTGGACATCCTTCAGAGCGCCACCTCGAAGGACGGCCGCCAGACCTGGCAGTACCCGGACGCGGAGCTGCGCAAGCTGGAGGACCCGCGCATCAAGGCGTTCTTCGTCGTCAACCCGTCCAACCCGGGCGCGGTGGCCATGCGGAAGGAGTCCGTCCACAAGCTGGTGGACCTGGTGCGCAAGCGCCGGCCGGACCTGTTGATCATCACGGATGATGTCTACGGCACGTTCGTCAACGGCTTCCGTTCGCTGGCCGCGGACCTGCCGCGCAACACGCTGCTGGTGTACTCGTACTCCAAGCACTTCGGCTGCACGGGCTGGCGGTTGGGCGCGGTGGCGCTCCACGAGGACAACATCCTGGACGAGGCGCTGGCGAAACAACCCTCGTCCCAGCGTGCGTTGCTGGAAGCGCGGTATGGCGCCATCACGTCGCACCCGGGGCGGATGAAGTTCATCGACCGGATGGTGGCGGACAGCCGGGCCGTGGCGTTGAACCACACGGCGGGCCTGTCACTGCCGCAGCAGCTCCAGATGACGTTGTTCTCGCTGTTCGCGTTGCTGGACAGGGACGGTGTCTACAAGAAGTACTGCCAGCGCATCTGCCAGGACCGGCTCCAGGCCCTCTTCGAAGGCATGGGCCTTCCGCTGCACGAGGATCCGCTGCGCACGGCCTACTACCAGACGCTGGATTTGGAAGCCTGGTGTCGCGAGCACATTGGCGAGGACTTCGTCCGTTTCATCGAGGACCACCACGACCCGCTGGAGCTCGTCTTCACGCTGGCCCGGCGCTACGGCGTGGTGCTGCTCAACGGCAGCGGCTTCGACGGACCTCCCTGGTCGGCCCGTGTGTCATTGGCGAACCTGGAGGACGACGCGTATCCACGGATTGGCCGGGATCTCCGGGATGAAGTGCTCCGCGCCATTGATGCGTGGAAGAAGGCCCGCGGGGAACCGCCTCCAGGCCTGCACTGAAACACGTCTCAATGGGATGAAACGGACCCTGGTCTCCTTGCACGGAGGCCAGGGTCTTTTTCGATCCCGGGGGATCACGCGAGACCCTGTCCCCAAAGGCAGTACCACCTCCGAGGTAGAGACACGGATCCTCGACCTCGCCAACCTGTCGGCTCGGACGGAGACGCTCAGTCGTCGAACTCTACAGGCCTGTAGCGAAAGTCCGTACGGACCGTAGCCAACCTGAAAGCGGGCGTGCGCATGTCAGTGAGGTGTGGGGGATGAGCAGTCCATCGCAAGGACGTGACCTTCACGAACGGATCTTGAACGGGGACAGGACGGCGTCCGTGGACGTCTTCCTGACGTTCATGGATCCCATGGTCCGGGCGTTGAAAGGGAATCCGGGCTGCAACGATGACGACGCGCACGACTCCGCCATCGACGCGGTGTACGCGTACCTTCAGAGGCCCCAGCGGTACGACCCGGACAAGAGCAACCTGGGCACCTACCTGAGCCGAATTGCCCTGCGAAAGGCCCAGGATCGCTTCCGCGCCTCCACCTCCAGGACGCGCCGGAACAGGGATTTCGGGGGTGCTGTCGCACTTTGGGCCGGGGCTCCGAACAAGGAGATGGAGACCCGCGTGGAGGTGCATCTGATTCTGGAGACGATCAACCAGGCTGGCTTTTCAGAGAGAGACCGGGCCTGTCTCCGGCTCATGTTCGCCGGGGAGCGGTCCACGGACCGGCTGGCGGAAGTGCTGGGATTGATGCACCTGCCCCAGCTCGAGCTCCGGCGAGAGGTGAAGCGCACCCAGGACCGCCTCATGAAGGCGCTGAAGCGCCTCTTCGAGGAGGAACACGATGACGAATCCTGATTGGTTGAAGCGAGCGGCGGAGCGCAGCACGAGCGAGGCGGGAATGCTCGGCCACGCCTTCGATGCCTACCGTGAGTTGGAGAAGCTTTCAGAGGACTCGCTGGTCCAGCGGCTGGGGTGCACGCCCGAAGTGTTCCAGTGGCTGTCGCTCTGCATGACGCCGGAGAAGGGCCCGGCCTTCGAGGAGCAGACCCGCGCCATCGCGGCCCGCTTCGAGGTCGACGTCCAGAAGCTCGTCCTGGTGCTCCGGCGCGTCCAGACCGTGCGGTCCCTGAGCAGGCCGATGCGGGACACGGCGGAAGCCGAGCGGGCCCCGCTGCAGTTGGCTGCCCGGGACCGCGACGAGGACGAGCCCTTCGACGACGAGTTCGAGCCTTGACCGAGCAATGGCTGGTGGAGGCCGTGGCGGCGAGCAGTCTCTCCTTCCCGCCGGGGTTTCCCCGCGACATCGCGGCGGAGGCCCCGCTGCGCCATCCGCTCGACCTGGTGGGGATGCCGGGCCTGACGGTGGAGGGCGTGCGGCAGTGGCTCGTCCAGCGCGGTCTGCCGGCCGAGCTGAGCGGCGCCGACCGCCGGCTCTACGGCTGCATGGTGGCGAGGGCGGGCGCCGCCGCGCTGTTCTTCGACAGCGACGACTCCGAGGCGGAGCAACGCTTCACCCTGGCCCACGAGGTGGCGCACTACGTGCTCGACCACCTCCTGCCCAGGACGCGGGCCCTGGACTTCTTCGGCGAGGGCATCCTGCCCGTGCTCGACGGCGAACGGGAGCCCCGGCTCAACGAGTACATGGACTCGCGGTTCAGCGACGTGCCCCTGGGCCTCCAGGTGCACCTGATGAACCGCGGCGAAGCGGGAGATGTGGACTCGGGGGCCGTGCTGCTGGCGGAAGAACGGGCGGACCACCTGGCCCTGGAGCTCCTCGCGCCCATGACAGCGGCCCGCGCGGAGTTGAACGAGGTGACCGTGACGGAAGGCCCCCGGCGCCTGGAGACCGTGTTCGGTCTACCGACGGCCGCCGCGCGCACCTACGCCCGGATGCTGCGCAAGCGCCGTCGGCGTCCGGAGTTCTCCGTAGTCGACTTCTTCGGTGATGACGAAAGGTGACAATGGCTGACGAGACTCCCCCTGATGACGACGAGTCCAACCTCCTGGGTGACCAGGAGTTCCGGTCCACCTTTGGCGAGGACCTGGCGCAGACGTTGAACCTGGAGACGTGGAGTCCGGGCGTGGATCCGACGGAGATCATGACCCGGTTCCAGCGGGAGGTCTCCACCTCGGTCCAGAAGGAAGACCGCATGCGGCAGGTCATCCGCACGGAGCTGCTGCCACGGCTCGCGGGACGCAACCGCGCCCCTCCAGAGTCGGGCGTGTTCCGGGCCTATGGGAAGGAGCTGGCCACCATCCACGAAGGCCTGCTGTTTCCCGGCAACGTCGTCGCCGTGCTCGGCACGTCGGTGTCCCATGAAAGTCTGCCTTTGGGCATCACCCAGATTGGTGTCGCGGCCGTGGGCTATCAGGGCAGCGCGGGGACCTTCTCCCAGCGCCTGTTCCGGAAGGACCTGACGGCGAAGGACACCAATCCGCTCAGGGAGGCCATCGACTACATCGCGAACCGTCACAACTCGAAGACCGTCAGCCACCGGGAGATCCTCTCCCGTCTGGCCCATCGGGGCATCCGCACCTACGCCGAGCGGGCCGTCCTGGTGGACAAGGTGACGGCGGAGTGGCGCATCGGGCAGGGCAATCCCTTCGCGCATGAGCTGCTGACCGGCTCGGGGCACCTCAGCCTGTTGAAGGCCTCGCTGGACGTGCTGGAGCGCCTCGTCCGGGACCAACAGAAGTTCGTGTTCGTCTCCAACGCGCAGATGGAGCGGGGGCTGCTGACGCTGGGACTGGCGCTCGACGCAGGCGAATACATCATCTTCGAGACCCTGGAGCGGCAGAGCGAACAACTGCTCCACGCGTGGAGGGCCACCGACCCCCGCCTGCCGCTGGCCCAGAAGTTCGTGCAGACCTACGGCAAGGACGTGCTCCTGGGCGTCTTCCGGGTCTCCGGCCGCACGGCCCCGCGCCTCTTCTACGCGCACCGTGAGCACGTCCACATGGCCGCCCGCGTGGCCATGGCGGACAGCGTCCTGCGTCTGGAGAAGAGCTATCCCCTCCTCCTGGACGTCGCGGAGCTCACGTGCCGCAGCGTCTTCGGCGAGGACGGTTTCGAAGGCCTGGTGCAGGACGCCTACGCGCAGGCGGGAGCGCACCTCCAGTATCTGCTCGAGCGCGAATCACGTCGGTAACGGGGGAAAGACACACACCATGTCGAACAACGGCAAGACACCACATCCAGCAGGCACCG